>CAMWIF010000026.1 GCA_947174225.1 uncultured Porphyromonadaceae bacterium
GTTTAATCTCATCGCACTACGTTTTATCTCGGTGTTCTTTCCCGATTGCTCCTTCGAGCAGACCATCGTATCCGCAAAAGTGGATAAAGTGGCTTTCAAGGCAACGGGAAAGGTTATCCTTGATCCGGGCTGGAAACTCGTCTATGCCGGCGACCGAAAGCCCGAAGACAATCCCGATAAAGACAGTTCCGAAAAGGAGAATCCCGACGAGGAGAACAGCGCAGGATTGCCCGTTTTCACAAAGGGTGAGGAGGGACCACACTCGCCAAGACTGGTGAAAAAGACCACACAGCCGCCAAAGTATTTTACAGAGGGCACCCTGCTGAAAGCGATGGAGACGGCAGGAGCAATGGTTGATGACGAGGAGCTGAGGGAATCACTTAAAGCCAACGGCATCGGTAGACCCTCCACACGTGCAGCCATCATCGAGATTCTCTACAAGCGCGGGTATATAGTGAAGGAAAGGAAATCACTACGCGCCACTCCGGCAGCTATCGAACTTATCGGGCTGATAAAAGAGGAATTGCTCAAAAGCGCAAAGCTCACTGGTATCTGGGAAGGGAGACTCCGTAAGATAGAACGACGCGAATACGATGCACGGGAGTTTATCGACAACATTAAGTTGATGATTACTGAAATCACGATGTCGGTGCTTCGCGACACCTCCAACCGTCGTATTGTGGCAGAACAGCTTACCACCACTTCCTCTTCCCCAAAAGAGGAGAAAGACGATAAAGCAACCGAGGCTTCCGACTCCAAGAAGGGGAAACGAACCAGGAAATCGAAAAAAACAGATTCAGATAAACAGAAACCGGAACGATGAACGAGACAGTACAATATATTATAGTGGGTGTGGTGCTTTTCGCAGCCGCCGTCTATATTGCTATGAAATTAGTCAACCTTCATAAAAAGGGGAAGGTTGACTCATGCTGTGGTTGCACACTTTCCGAGAACTGCAATAAGAAACATAACAAAAAAGACTGCCATGAGAACCATTAAGATATGGAATGACGAGGCCTCTGCCAAGCAGCTCGACCAGATATGCCGAGACCTCGAGGGGGGTAATGTCATAATTATGCCTACCGATACGCTCTATGCCATAGCATGCGATGCATTGAATCCGAAAGCGATCGAGCGTATATGCCGTATGAAAGGTATCAATCCCGACAAAACAAACCTTTCTATAATTTGCTCCGACATTTCGATGGCTGCCGAGTATGCCCGGTTTGACAACAAGGCTTTCAAGCTCCTGCGCGACTATACACCGGGTCCGTTCACATTCCTTTTCAAATCAGCACCCACCCTCCCTAAGGCTTTCAAAGGGAGAAAAGTGGTGGGCATACGCATACCTGACAACAAGCTTTGCCGCGATATAGCTGAAAGGCTGGGCCATCCTCTACTCACCACATCGATCGAATATGCTGATGAGGACTATGCGGTCAACCCAGAACTGATAGCCGAAACCTATGACAATCAGGTAGATCTGTTTCTTGAGGGTCAAGATGGCGACACGGTGCCCTCCACAATTGTAGACTGCACCGCAAGCGACCCGGAAATCGTTAGACAAGGTAAAGGCGAGTTTTTGTAAAAAATATGGTGTTGGAGTATTGTATTGTGGAATTTTTTCCTTAATTTTGCATCAATCTCCTCTAAGGACTGTTTCACTCTCCTCCTCTATCTCTTATCCACCATAACGATATAGAAGAATATATACTTACATATTGACCCTTAAAACGTAATAAGTTATGTCAAAAGTAACAGTTGTCGGCGCCGGTAACGTAGGCGCTACTGCAGCAAACGTCATCGCTCTGCGCGAAATTGCTGATGAAGTTGTGATGATCGATATCAAGGAAGGTGTATCTGAAGGCAAAGCCATGGATATGATGCAGACCGCAAATCTGCTCGACATGAACACTCGCATATCCGGCGTGACCAACAACTATGAGGCTACAAAAGATAGCGATGTTGTAGTTATCACTTCCGGAATTCCCCGTAAGCCGGGTATGACTCGTGAGGAGCTTATCGGCGTGAATGCAGGCATCGTTAAGCAGGTTACCGAGAGTGTGCTTGCCCACAGCCCCAACGCTGTTATAGTTTGTGTATCCAATCCTATGGACACCATGACTTACCTTATCCATAAGGTATCCGGTCTTCCCAAGAACCGTATCATCGGCATGGGCGGTGCTCTCGACAGCAGCCGTTTCAAATATTACCTCAGCAAGGCTCTCAAAGCTAATCCCAATGAGGTGGAAGGCTTCGTAATCGGCGGCCACGGCGACACCACTATGATTCCTATGAAGCGTTTCGCTACTCTTCGTGGCATACCTGTAACTGAGTTCCTTTCTGCTGAAGAACTCGACAAGGTTGCTGCTGACACTATGGTAGGTGGCGCTACTCTTACAAAACTTCTCGGCACTTCCGCATGGTATGCTCCCGGTGCTGCCACTGCAGAAGTTGTAGAGGCTGTTATCCACGATCAGGATGCTATTATCCCCTGCTCCGCACTTCTCGACGGCGAATATGGTGAGAAAGACCTCTGCATCGGCGTTCCCTGCGTGCTTGGCAAGGGTGGTATCAAGAAAATTCTTGAGATCGACCTCAACGAGGAGGAGAAAGAACTCTTTAAGAAGAGCGCAGAGGCTGTACACAAGACCAACGCAGCTCTCCCCTGCTGATAAAACAAAATAATTAAAAACAACCAATTACTCTAATGAAAAAGAGTCCCCTTCAGAGAGTTAGGGCTGAATATCAGCCCAAACTCCCCAAGGCCCTTCAGGGTCCGGTGAAACTCAAAATCGGCGAAGCCACACAGTCTGTTGCCGACCAAGAGGAGATCAAGAAGCTCTTCCCCCACACTTATGGACTTCCTATCGTTCAGTTTGAACACAACGACAATCCGGAGCGCGTAGAGGAACCCTTCAACGTAGGTATTATCCTTTCAGGTGGCCAGGCACCCGGCGGACACAACGTTGTGAGCGGTATCTTCGACGGTATCAAGAGCCTCAATAAGGAAAACCGTCTTTATGGCTTCCTTATGGGTCCCTCCGGATTTGTCAATCATCAGTATATGGAGATCACTGCCGGTTATCTTAAGGATTTCCGCAACACCGGTGGCTTCGACATCATTGGTTCAGGCCGTACAAAGCTTGAGACTCCCGAGCAGTTCGAGGCAGGTCTTAAGGTTCTCAAGGAGCTTAACATCAAGGCTCTTGTAATTATTGGTGGTGATGACTCCAACACCAACGCCGCCGTACTTGCCGAATACTACAAGAATATCGGAGCAGGTGTACAGGTAATCGGTGTGCCCAAGACTATCGACGGTGACCTCAAGAACAAGTGGATCGAGACATCTTTCGGTTTCGACACTGCTTGCAAGGTCTACAGCGAGGTTATCGGCAACATCCAGCGTGACTGCAACTCTGCCAAGAAATACTACCACTTCATCAAGCTGATGGGTCGCTCCGCTTCCCACATCGCTCTCGAGTGTGCTCTTGAGACTCAGCCCAACGTATGTCTTATTTCGGAAGAGGTGCTTGCAAAGCGTATGACTCTTGACAACATCGTCAACTACATATGCTATGTCATCGCAGAGCGTGCTAAACTCGGCTGGAACTTCGGTACCGTTCTCGTGCCCGAGGGTCTTATTGAGTTTATCCCCTCTATGAAAGCTCTTATCGCCGAGCTTAACGACGTGCTGGCTGCCCACACAGCTGACCTTGACGGTCTCGACGAGAACCAGAAACTTGAAAAGATTCATTCTTATCTCAGCCCTGTCAACGCAGACCTCTATAAATCGCTTCCGAAGGACATTGCTCTCCAGCTCAGTCTTGATCGCGACAGCCACGGCAACGTGCAGGTATCTCTTATCGAAACCGAAAGCCTCCTCAGCGAAATGGTGGCAAAGCGTCTTGATGAGATGGCTGCCGAAGGTCAGTATGCAGGTAAGTTTGCTGCCCAGCACCACTTCTTCGGCTATGAGGGTCGTTGCGCCGATCCTACCAACTTCGACGCTGACTATTGCTACGCACTCGGCTTCAATGCAGCTATGCTCATCAACTCCGGCCTCACCGGCTACATGAGTTCCGTACGCAACCTCACCGATCACACTGAGAATTGGATTGCAGGTGGCATACCTATCACAATGATGATGAATATGGAGCGTCGTAACGGTCAGCTCAAGCCCGTTATCCAGAAGGCTCTCGTTAACCTTAACGGTCGTCCCTACCTGAAGTTTGCTTCTATGCGTGAGACTCTTGCTCTCAATACACTTTACCAGTATCCCGGTCCGATTCAGTACTTCGGTCCCGCCGAGATCTGCGACCGTCCCTCAATGACTCTGCTCCTTGAGCACGACAAGTGCATTGACTAATTCGTAGTTAAAAGTTTAGGGTTTAAGGTTTAGAAAAGAGAATTGTAATTCTAAACCTTAAACCCTCAACTATAAACTCTAAACCATAAACCAAATTTAGGGGTGTTCGTTCCGAACTGCTTTCAAGAGTGAGAGCACGAACGATCTGAGATCATACCCTTTGAACCTGATCCGGGTAATACCGGCGTAGCGAAAAATTTTTATGAAGAAAATAATTTTTTCTCTTCTCCTCGTGTCGACACTGTCGACATCACCGCTGTGCGCATATGCAAGCGAAGAGCAGTCTGCTGAACTTGACTCATTGGTGTCTACCCTCAGCGAAATCGAAGTAGTAGTCAACCGCGCAAATACCAAGACTCCTGTAGCCTTTACAAATGTATCAAAGAAGGAGTTGCTCAAAGACAATGACGGGCGCGATATGACATACCTTCTCCAATTCACACCGTCTGTAACCACGACCTCCGATGCCGGTGCCGGTATCGGATATACCTCTATGCGTGTGCGTGGCACTGATGGCTCCCGTATTAACGTCACAGCCAACGGTATTCCAATCAATAATCCGGAGAGCCATAATGTATATTGGGTAAATATGCCAGATCTTGCCTCATCTCTTCGTGATGTGCAAATCCAACGTGGCGCCGGAACGTCTACCAATGGAGCTGCTGCTTTCGGAGCAAGTGTGAATATGATAACCGATGCCCCTTCCGAAACTCCTTATGCTGAATTTTCCGGTGCTTACGGAGCATACAACACGAGCCGTGAGACATTCCGTGTAGGTTCCGGTATGCTGGGGAACCACTGGAGTTTTGACGGACGTATAAGCCATTTACACTCTGACGGTTATATCGACCGCGCCTCCACCGACCTGTGGAGCTATTTTACCCAGGCTGCCTACCGTGACGAGGCAACACAGATTCGTCTACTTGTGTTCGGTGGTAAAGAGAAGACCTATATGGCATGGGACTATGCATCGAAAGAGGATATGGAGAAATATGGCAGACGCTATAACCCGTGCGGTCAATATACCGATTCAGAGGGCAATATCGCCTATTATCCTGACCAGTTTGACAATTATATCCAGCATCATTTTCAGCTACTTTTCTATCGTCACCTCACTGAGCGTCTCCGCCTCAATGCCGCTCTCCATTATACAATGGACAACGGATATTATGATCAGTATAAAACCAAACGTACTCTCGTGGAGTACGGTCTATCCCCGTTTATCAATGCTGACGGAGAAGAGGTGAAAAAATCTGACCTCATACGTCTGAAAAACAACGTTAATGATTTCTACGGAGGTCAAGTGTCTCTCAATTATCAGGATGAGCGTTGGAATGTGGTGGGAGGCGTATCAGCCACCAATTTCAAAGGACACCATTTCGGACAGATAAAATGGGTGAGAAATTATGTGGGTAACCTCGACCCATTGCAGGAATATTACAATAATTATGGTCGTAAGTTCGACCTTAACACTTATCTTCGTGCCAACTACGATATTCTCTCAACCCTCTCTGCCTTTGCAGATGTGCAGTATCGACATATCCACTATACTATCAAGGGTGCGTCAGACAATTATGATTGGAACACCGATGGTCCATATATGCTCGACATACACCGTAACTGGAACTTCTTCAACCCTAAAGTGGGCTTAAACTTCACATCCGGCTCTCATAGGGCATTTGCATCCTGGTCAGTGGCACAGAAAGAACCTACCCGCGATAACTTCACAGACGGCGACATCCATCATCTGCCGAAATCGGAACGTCTCAACGACTTTGAGTTAGGCTATACTTTCTCACTGCCTATTTTCTCAATTGGTGCCAATCTTTATTATATGTTATATAAGGATCAGCTCGTCGCTACCGGTGAACTCTCCGACACCGGAAATGCAATCAGCGTAAATGTGCCTGATTCATACCGTATGGGTCTTGAGCTACAAACTGCTCTGCGACCTTGCAACTGGTTTGAGTGGCAATTCAACCTTACATGGTCACGCAACAGGATTAAGGACTTCGTAGAGGTAATTTATGAGGATGAATGGACTAATCCAATCTATTTCGACAGAGGCAATACCCCCATTGCTTTCTCACCTGACCTTATCTTCAACAATTCTTTCAATTTTAATTGGAAAGGATTTGATGCGCAACTTCAAAGCCGATATGTAGGCAGACAGTATATGAACAATGCCCACAGCAAGGAGGCTCGTCTTGATGCTTATTTCGTGTCCGACCTGCATTTAGGCTACACTTTCAAGAAAATTGCAGGAATTAAGGAGATAAAGGTGGGATTCTCCATCTATAATCTTTTCAACGAAAAATACTTCAACAACGGCTATGCGGGAGCAGGATATTATAAGGATAACGGTCAGGACGTAATTTATCGTTATGCCGGTTATGCAGCCCAGGCTCCTACTCACGTAATGGCAACCGCCACCCTGAAATTCTAAAAACAAATCTAATTGTATGGATTTCTAATTGTATAGAATTTTTCATCCAATTCAAAATATTTTTTCGTATATGTTTCTTGAAGTATTAGGTTTTTGTATAGGCATACTCTACCTTTGGTGGGAATATCATGCTGACCCAAAAGTATGGTTGGCATCGGTGATAATGCCCATGATTTCGATGTGGATATACTTCTCCAAAGGATTATATGCCGACTTCGGCATCAACATTTATTACCTTGTAATCGCCATATACGGTTTCGGGAACTGGACCAGAAAAGCTCATCGCCAAAGTCAGCTTGACACCTCCGGAGTCAAGACTTCCACATCAAACATTTCTTCCGACCCTACAGAAATGCCGTCAAAACAGGAGGAAAGAAGCTCCAAACACGAATTACCTGTTTCGCATACCCCACTGAAAGTATGGGCAGGTATAATTGTGATTTCATTAGCCTTATGGTGGTTCATCTGGTGGATACTCACCACTTTCACTGATTCAACAGTGCCGGTGGCAGATGCCTTCACCACAGCCCTCTCCATTGTTGGACTATGGATGATGGCGAAAAAATACGCCGAGCAATGGTTAATATGGCTGATAGTAGACCTCGTATGTAGTTACCTCTACTGGTACAAGGGCATCCCCTTCTACAGCGTCCTCTACGCCATCTACACCGTCATCGCCTGGTTCGGCTACCGCAAATGGCTCCGCCTGATACCTAATACCCCTATTTCATAAACATAGTCTCAGCAATAAAAAATCCTTTTAACCCAGTTAGGCTAAAGAGAATAATATTTGCGTATGTAATAACCCTAAATCAATTCAAATAGTTAAATAACCCCCTAATGGTGGAGTGCCGGTTAAGATCTCAGAACCGATACTCCACCATTTTATCTGAAAGTGCTTAATAATTGACAATCTTTGCTATGCCAAATAATCAGACATTAGCTTTTTAGTTGCTATTTTTGTGTCTGCAAGTTGCAACCAATGTTTTTTGAATTGAATGGATGATATTTGATGTGAATATGATAGAGAAATATTATAATTCTAACTGAAAAAACACATTTAAGATCGCCACGTTCAATGATAAAATAACACTTGTTGCCACGTACTCATAAATCAGATTACATCTAATACAAATAATAAAATTTCAGACACATGGCATCAGTAAAGATTAAATTCAGACCCTCCTCCATTCCAAACCATGAGGGAACGGTGTACTATCAAATCATCCATGAACGAAAGGTACGTCAAATCCTTACTAATTATAAACTACTTACTAATGAATGGGATGATCAGCGTGCTACGGTATTCATCAATCCCAAAAGCGAACGCAGCGCCTTTATCTTCTCCATACGTGAAAGCATACGTTGGGATGTGGAACGACTTGGCAGAATAAGCCGTAAACTTGACCGCGAAGGACTATCCTATACCGCAGATGACATCGTAGACCGCTTCATCCAATTTAAAAGTGAATATTCCCTCTTCAACTATATGGAGGGTATCATCTTAAAACTCAGACGAAACGGGAAAATACGAACTTCTGAAACTTATAAATCAGCCCTCAACAGCTTCAAACGATTCAGAGACGATGAGGACATTTTACTCGACCGTATCAGTTCCGAGGTGATGGAGGCTTTCGAAGCCTGGCATCAGAACAAAGGGAACACCCTCAACACTATCTCATTCTATCTACGTATACTCAGAGCGGTATATAACCGTGCTCTCGAAGCAAAGATTATTGAAAACAACTATCCTTTCCGTCACGTCTATACCGGGGTAGACAAAACAGTGAAACGTGCCTTACCACTTAATATCTTAAAGAAGATCAAGAATCTGGATTTATCGCTCCAGCCAAAGCTGGACTATGCCCGTGATATGTTTTTACTGAGTTTTATGCTGCGTGGAATGAGCTTCATAGATATGTCATATTTGCGTAAGAGCGATCTTGCTCACGGATATATAACTTATCGCAGACGAAAAACCGGTCAGCAGCTCGTAATCAAATGGACAGAGGAAATGCAGGAGATTGTGAACAAGTATCCCTGTAACACTACAATTTATCTTTTACCCATTATCCGAATCTCCGCTGAAAATGAGAGAAGGGCTTACCGACAAGCTGCCCATAAAATAAACATAAACCTAAAACGTGTAGCGGCTATGGTAGGGATCGGTATACCTTTGACCCTCTACGTTGCACGTCATAGCTGGGCATCAGTAGCCAAATCCAAAGGTATTCCGGTAAGCGTCATAAGCGAAGGCATGGGACACGACTCCGAGGCTACAACCCAAATCTATCTCGCCAGTCTCGACACCACCGTAGTAGACCGTGCCAACGCCATCGTACTCAAAAGCCTCAAATGACCCTCCACCTCTCCCCTCTTTATACTTTTTCCATACCTCGCTAACTCCTTTTATAGATTAGCAATCTCCAATATTGTTATTTAGTCATCTCAATATTCTAAATATAAGTTCTATCTGCAAAGCCGCTTACACATTTTATTACTCTTCACGAATAAATGTGCTCCGCAGGTATATTTCATTAAACTCTTTTATATAGTTCTCCCCCGAATTTCACTCAGTTAACTAAGGCTAATTCGGGGGAGAACTATATATTTAATAGAGCAATGTTCCCTCTGCTCTAAGCATAAAAAAGTGTTATTCCTCTGCGGAGAGCACCTCGGCTTCAAGCTCAGATTCCTCAGTGTCTTTGGAAACGATGTTGGGAAGCTCAAGACCATAATGTTTCTTGGCATCAAGTGCTTTCAGAGCTATGCCGATGAAGAGAGCAAGAATACCAAGCGACGCGAACACAAGCATCGGAACGGTATAGTTGTATTCCATCGGGTTATCCACGCCGGGATTGGTAGCAGCCAAGACAGCACCGATAATCATCGGGAACGCGTAAAGACCGATATTCTGAATCCAGAAGATAACGGCATAGGCAGAACCCAAAAGACGATTGTCTACCAACTTCGGCACTGAGGGCCAAAGAGAGGCAGGCACGAGCGAGAAACTGATACCAAGTAGGATGATGGCAGTGTAGGCAATGATAGCTGAATGGGTAGCCGGAAGAATCAACGCAAATGTGAGGTGACAGGCTATCATAAGGATAGCACCGAGAATAAGCATTGTGGCTCCCTTGCCCTTACGATCAAGATAATTGCCAAGTATCGGGGTTATGGCAGCTGCTCCGAAGGGGAATACGAAGAACACATAACCTGCCTGCTGTGCAGTGACACCCAAGTTACACTGGAGCATATTGATAGCATACTTCTGGAAAGGGAAGATAGCTGAGTAATAAAGTACGCAAA
The DNA here is from genome assembly GCA_947174225.1 of uncultured Porphyromonadaceae bacterium. Lineage (GTDB taxonomy): Bacteria > Bacteroidota > Bacteroidia > Bacteroidales > Muribaculaceae > Lepagella. The sequence continues at coordinate 10,125 of CAMWIF010000026.1, forward strand.
GGAGTGCTACAAGCCAGAAAACTTTTGACGAAAGGATCAAGCCGAGGTCTGAAATCTTGAAAGGATCATCCTTCTCCTCGCCATTGCTGCCCATCTCATTTTCCAGTTTCTTGTCCATAAATGAATAAGTATCAAAAGAGATGAAGCCTATCAAGAGAAGGAGCACACCGGCAGCCAACGGACGAGAGACGTTGATGTTATCGCCCAAAGTGGCAAGGAACGGCGAACCGAGCACCACGACAGCCACACCCATACGTGCCAAAGCCATCTCAACACCCATGGCAAGCGCCATTTCCTTTCCGGCAAACCATTTCACGATGCCACGTGACACGGTGATACCTGCCATCTCCACACCACAGCCGAATATCATAAAACCGATAGCCGAAAGCTTTGCAGAAGCGGGCATACCTTTATAAAAAGGAGTAATATTCCACCAGGTGTCCGGCAAGTTAACAAAGTGATCCATTGCCTGTGCAAGACCGCTGCCCTGGAATGAGTCGGTCAACGCATAATAATTTATGAATCCACCTATGAGCATCACACCGCCGGAAAGGATAGCTGTGAAGCGCACACCCATCTTATCAAGGATAATTCCGGCGAAGATCAAGAAGAACACGAACACGTTGAGGAAAGTCTCTGAACCGGCAAAGCGGCCATAAGCCATAGGATCCCAGCCCTTGGTGCTTTGGAGATACTCCTGCAGCGGAGAAAGGATATCCATAAAGATGTAAGCGAAGAACATTGCCGAAGCGAGGAGCACCAGAGCTGTCCAGCGTGCCCAACTCTTGTCGCGCAGCAATTCTTTCGGAGCGGTAGTTGTAGTAGCCATTTTTCTGACGGGTTAGTTTGAATTTTTATTGAGTTTATTTGATTTACTTTGCTTATGATTTTTTCGGTTTATGCGATTTATCTGCAAATTTACCTTTTTTTTATATAATGACCAATTTCTATGGGCAAAATGTGGACAAATGCTTTTCAATTTGCATATCCCAAACGTCCGATTACATTTGTATATTTAAGTATTTTTATGAATTTTTCGTTAAAATTCACCTGAGATGTTGTATAAGATATTTCTAAGCATTAATTTTGCATATGGATAGCGGAAGCCGAGGCTTACATGGCAATCAAGACCATCAGTGCTTTCAGATTCCCTCCACATGTGCCAATAGAAATATAAATCAGTATACTAACCTAAATTAACCCTCGTATGAAGAGACTATTTCTCTTAGCCGTGGCGCTCGTAAGCGTTGTCACTTGGGCATTTGCTCAGGGCAACACAATAACCTGTCGCGGCTCTGTGATTGATGAGCTTGGCGAGCCGGTAATCGGCGCCACTGTCCAAGCCAAAGGAACAACTACGGCTGTGCCGACTGACCTTGACGGCAATTTTGCCCTCACTGTTCCCAAGAGCACTAAGGAACTGCAGATTACCTACATCGGTTATCAGACAGAAGTGCTGAAGGCTCAGCCCAATATGGGTGTCATCAAGATGAAGCCCGATTCCAAAATGCTTCAGGACGTCGTTGTGACCCAATCTAAGGCACGCACACGCGAAACCCCGATTGCGATGTCGGAACTTACTGCCGGAGAGATTGAGGCAAAACTTGGCAACAAGGAGTTTCCGGAAGTGCTGAAGAATACCCCCGGCGTTTGGGCTACGCCCGAAGGCGGTGGTTATGGCGACGCTAAAATCAATATGCGTGGTTTCAAGGCACCTAACGTTGCAGTCCTCGTCAACGGCATCCCAATGAACGACATGGAATGGGGTGGCATCTATTGGAGCAACTTCGCCGGTCTGGGAGGTGTAACCACAAGTATGCAGACCCAGCGCGGTCTCGGTGCAGCCATTATTTCCGCTCCCTCAATCGGCGGTACGGTCAACATCACAACTAAAGGTCTTGATGCCCACAAAGGTGGCTCGATCTGGTATGGTATGGGCAACAACAACCTGAATGATGTCGGCTTCAACGTTTCTACCGGACTTATGAAAAACGGCTGGGCATTCAGCGTCCTCGGCAGCCGCAAATGGGGCGACGGATATATTCAGGGCACAGAGTTTGAGGCTTGGAATTATTTCGTCAACCTTTCCAAAAAAATCAATGACGACCATCAGCTCTCACTTACTGCTTTCGGCGCTCCACAATGGCACAACCAGCGTAACGTGGTATATGGCTGTCTTTCCATTGACAATTGGCAGAATGCCAAGCAGTATATGAACGGCCGCAGCATGTACCAGTATAACCCCTCTTACGGTTTTGACAATGAGGGTCGTCAACGTACAGCTTACCGCAACCAGTATCACAAGCCTATAATATCTCTTAACCATATTTGGCAGATCTCACCTTATTCCTCACTCTCCACTGCTCTTTATGTTTCACTCGCATCCGGTGGCGGCTACTCAGGTCAGGGACGTGATTCAAACTACAGAAACATGTGGCGTGGCGCGTACAACGGTGCTATCACTACCGATCTTCGTCGCCCAGACGGCACATTCGACTACGGTGCTATATATGATATCAATGAGGCTTCCACAACCGGCGCAAATATGGTGATGTCGCAAAGTGTAAATAGCCATGAATGGTATGGTCTCGTTTCAACCTACAAGCACGAGGTGGTTCCTAACAAGCTCACCCTTACCGGCGGTATCGACATCCGTTACTATGTAGGTCACCACAAAAACGAAATCATTGACCTTTACGGAGGTGAATACTTTATGGACGACGCTGACCGCAGCAGCGTAAAACCCGCCAACAACGCGGCAGCAGCTGATCCGAACTGGAAATATCAGAAGTTAGGAATTGGTGACATTGTTTACCGCGACTTTGACGGCCATACTCATCAGGAGGGTATCTACGGTCAGGGTGAATACAAACTTCTTGACGGTGC
>CAMWIF010000027.1 GCA_947174225.1 uncultured Porphyromonadaceae bacterium
CGTAATAGACCGAAGAAAATTTCACAATAAATAAATTTGATTACTCACTTATTAATTTGTTTGTATTTTAAGTTTGGTCACCTAAAAATTACAAACTTGTTCGGACCGGTCAAAATTTGGCTGCTCCTTTTTAGTTCCCTTTTTCAGATACATTCACAGAAACACTATCAAAAATAACTGTATCCAGAAGCTAAACATTTGTAATAATTTAACATATATTAATAATTGGAAGGGGTAATTTATATGATTATTCCTACGTTTATAAATTATACCTTATCAAATATTATAAATTATACTTTATCGTGTATAAGGTAGTTTTTAAATGCCAAGCAATTAATAATCACATTAAATTATGAAACGACTACTACTATTGTTTACGTGGAGTCTACTGTTGGCACTTGGTATCAGTGCTAACAGCAACAATGACTCATCAATGCTCTTCACCCAGTGGGAGGAGGGAGAGAGCTATGCGAACGATTTTGACACTGAGATTCCCATGGTTTCCTTATCAAAACTAACGTGTGCCACTCGCGGCATAATGCGCGAAAATCCCGATAGTTATTTTGCCGGCCCAAACTCAGTTTATGCTATACTTGAGTGTAATTATGGTGGCACGTGTTATATCGGTTTGGGATTATATAAAGAGAATAGTTTATTAGGGATAATTAAGAGAAGAACAGTAAATTTGTCTTCTGCTCAACAAACAACACTAGAATTCCCATTAGATATTAATCCTGATATTCCGCAAGGAGAGTATCAAGCAAAATGTGTGTATAAGACAGAGGAAAGTGAAGAATGGACCGAGGTAGATGAAGCGAATGAAAAATATATTACGCTAAAAATCACAGATACGCACCTGGTTATACACCAAGTTCCGGAAAACTATGATGACTCTAATACAGTAGAATATGGTGTTCACACCATTGATGGAATCACGTATCGTCTTTACGGAAATAAGACTTCGGATAATGTCCGGTATTGCGCAGATGTAATTCCATTTAAAGAGACCGGATATTATGCCGGCGACATATATATCCCTGATTTCGCAATCTATAATGACACAAAATTTGAAGTAAAAAAATGTCTGGGTTTTTTATCTTGTCCGGAATTGACCTCACTCTCGACTCCGGAGGCTTGGTGGGGTGGTATTGGGAATTGTCCTAAGTTGAAGAAAATTGAATTTCGTGAGGGAGTTACGAGGTGCAATGAAATATTCAAATGTCCAGAACTGGAGACAATAGTCTATCCCTCGTCATGCAATTGGCTTTATCCACCGACCAGGTGTGAAAAGCTATCATCGATAACGGTTAACAATAGCCATCCCCTAACAATAAAAGCATGCTATCATATTAATATCAATGAGTTACCATCTCTGACAGATATATATTTCACCGGAGAATTTCCTCCGATAATTGATATGCTTGGAGAAGAGATAAATACGGAGGCTAAGGTGCACATACCCTCTGGGACACTGGAAACCTATTTACGCACTGATTGGGCAGAATGGACTCTTGTGGAAGATGGTCCAGAAATACCCGTAAATGTAAAACTCGATTATTGTGGCAATGATGCGTATATTCCATATGGAAAACTGCTCCCATATATTGGAAATGATGTTGAAATAGCAATGAAACTCCCTGCTTCACAGCTAAAGGCATATGCAAACTGCAAAATCACGGCAATCGAATATTACAATAACGAAATGACCGAAGATGGCTATACCCATGAACCCTGTTATCATCACCAGATGGAATATGTCTTCTTAACATCACGTGGAAAAGATTATGAAATAAAGCAAGAGATAAAACCAATTCCGGGTGCATGGATGCGTATTGATTTACCTGAACCGTATATCATTACTGATAATGATATTTTTGTTGGTGTAGGCAGACACGACATAATTGGTATGAGTTATGCGAATTATGATGTCGTTAATAACGATTCATTCCAGTGTAGAACAATGGGAAGTGTTCAGTATCCGGATGAAGACGCAGCAATTGTAGGTACATGGTATCCTATGGGTGGAGATAATCATCCATTCCCTATACGTGTGATTGTGGAAGGAGAGCATCTGCCGACTGATGTGGTTATTGCAAGTATTGAGACAGTGAATACAGATGGTGCAAATACCAACCGTGTTTCTGCTCGTTCCTCATCCGGCTCTTATACCAAGGATAAATTACCCGATTCAAAATTCTTTGTAGCCGACTATCACAGTCCATACGACAAGAATATGACAACAAATCCTATAGCCAAAACTAAAGGAAAAGAATCGGAAACACAGACACAGTTAAAGGTAAAGGTACGTAATCGGTCGCCAAGACCTGTACGTAATGTGACGCTAAACTGGGAGATAGATGGCACACCACAAAATCCTGTTGAAATCAGTACCCATCTGCTGACCAACCATGAGGATGTAGTGTACGTGGATATACCGTCGGAAATATCCGGGCACACACATAACGCAATATTTAATGTGACTGATATTGACGGCGAAGCTGACGAAATACCTGAAAATAGCACAGCGTCAACTATCTTCGGTACATCAAGCAGTATGACATTCCCACGAAAATATGTGATGGAAGAGGCGACAGGCACATGGTGTCAGTGGTGTCCGCGAGGGATGGCTACCATCGAGTATATGAAGCAACAATATCCTGATAACTTCATCCCTATTGCCATTCATTACGGAGACGATATGGATCCTATTGATGAGTCATATGAGGCATTTTCTTCTCAAGTATCCGGCTATCCGGCAGCATTGCTTAACCGCCAATCTTGGATCGACGTAAGTCCCTTTGAATTAGGTGAGGAAAAGGATCTTGCCCAAGCGATGATTAAGGCTTATGCCACATTTACCGATGCAGGTGAGATAGAGGTGGCTACCGAGACTATATTTGGCTTCAGTGAAAGAGGCAACGGAGGGTACCGTATCGCCTACGTGTTGCTTGAAAACAATGTCGGACCCTATTATCAGATAAATGCCTATTCGGACCCGGAGGTTACTGACGATACTGACGAATTGATGAATTGGTGGATTCATCAGGATCGACGTGTGAAAATGAGGTTTAACCACGTGGCTCGGTCAATTCATGACTATTATGGCATTGAGAATCAGTTACCCTCCACATTTACCGAGGGAGAAACCCTTGTATCTATGTTTACTTTCCCACTGCCTGAAAACGTACAGGACGCGGAAAATCTTTATGTGGTCACACTCCTTATCGACGAAACCACAGGCGAGATACTTAATGCCGACGAGACCGACATATCAGGTACAGCTCCGGCAGGGATCGAGGAGATTATGACCGATAATGACGCGATGTTTGACATCTATAATCTTTCCGGCATCCGGGTACGCAGTGGCGTTCAGTCGGTCGAAGGTCTGCCGTCAGGCATCTATATCATCAACGGCCGTAAAGTTAGAATAAGATAATCTTTTGTCTAAGTATATCCCGACATTCGGGATGTCATTTTAGCCGATGTAATCACAAGATTGCATCGGCTAAATTTTGCTAATATAGGAGATATTTGATAAATATGGAGACAATATTATTGGATGTAGGGCTTAAGGTAACGGAAATAAGGTTAGGATACATTCAAATTAATTAGATTTTTTGATGCCGGTGGGAAAACTGGAATTGGGTATTTAGTTTTTCCAAACCCTACAAAAATTGGTCAATTTTTCGCTTTATTGGTCATAGACCTTAACTTTTCTTACTGAGATTTGTTATCTTTGCAATGGTTTTTAGATGATAACCCATTTTATCTTTAGTTTAAAGCAGTGATGCTGAGACTATATTTAACTAAAAAAACGATTCAACTCTAATATATTTTTATGAAAACCAACCAAATCAGTATGCTGGCATTGTTGCTGGCTACGGGAGGAGTTCTACTCCCCTCTTGCAGTGGTAAAAGCGGTCAGGCACAGCAGCAAGCTATGGCTCCCGATTTAGCCGTAATGACTATCAGCGAGTCTGACGCATCGCTTGAGACAGCTTTACCAGCCACCCTCGAAGGTATGAATGATGTCGAAATCCGTCCACAAATCACAGGTTTCTTAACTAAAGTCCATGTTGAAGATGGTGAATACGTACATAAGGGACAAGTGCTTTTCACCATTGACCAGGTTCAGCTCCAGGCTGCCGTCGAACAGGCACAGGCTGCCGTCGCTGTAGCCCAAGCCAATGTCAACACAGCACAGACAAATGCCAATAATAATAAAATTCTTCTTGATAAAAATATAATCAGTGCTTCAGCTTATCAGACTTCAGCCGACGCACTCAACGCAGCAAAGGCGCAGCTTCAGCAGGCACAGGCAGGGTTGACCTCAGCACGTAAGAACCTCTCTTATTCCACCGTCACTGCCCCGGTATCAGGCTTTGTCGGTGCGATTCCTTATAAGGAGGGTACTCTGGTAAGTCCTCAGACCTTGCTTACTATGCTTTCCGACAACAGCACCATGCAGGCCGTATTCTCAATCAATGAAAAGATACTCCTTGAATTTACCGATGGAGGTAAGCGCAAACTTAAAGATGCTCTTGCCGCTATGCCTGAGGTTTCCCTTCGCCTTGCCGACGGTAGCATCTATCCTTATAAAGGAAAGATTGTGTCTATCTCCGGTGTGATCGATTCCTCTACAGGTAGTGCCCAGTCTAAGGCAGACTTCCCAAATCCCGACGGAATGTTGAGGAGCGGCAACACAGGTCAGATTCTTATCCCTACTATTCACAACTCCACTATCCAGATTCCACAGAGCGCAACTTACGAAATTCAGGATATGCGCTTCGTATATGTAGTGGGCGACTCTGCAAAACTCCACTCCACTCCTATTACCGTGGCTGCTGAAAACGACGGTAAGAACTATATCGTCACTTCCGGTCTGAAACCCGGCGATGTAATTGTGACAGAGGGCGTAGGCATCACGGCTAAAGATGGCCTCGTAATCACTCCTAAAACAGGGTCCGCTCCTGCTGCCCCGGCTCAGCCTGCGCAGTAAACCTTCCACTTTTAACAGGTTTAATACTTGAATTGACAAAACATGAAACTTGATACTTTTATTAACCGACCGGTGCTCTCTACCGTAATCTCGGTGTTTATCGTGATTTTCGGTATCCTCGGTCTGTTCAGTCTGCCTATTGAGCAGTATCCTGACATCGCACCACCAACTGTCAGGGTGTCAACCACCTATACCGGAGCCAATGCACAGACAGTGCTCAACTCGGTTATCGCTCCTCTTGAAGAGCAGATAAACGGTGCGGAAAATATGGACTACATGGTATCTTCAGCCACCAACAACGGTTCTGCCTCTATTGAGGTACACTTCAAGCAAGGTATGGACCCCGACATGGCAGCTGTGGATGTTCAGAACCGTGTCGCCAAGGCTGCGTCGTTCCTTCCCAGTGAGGTCAACCAGGTAGGTGTGATCACCCAGAAGCGTCAGTCGTCAATGCTTATGGTTATCGGTATGTATGATCCGGACGATAAATACTCCACACAGTTTATCGATAACTATATGGCAATCAATATCCTGCCCCAGATCAAGCGTGTATCCGGTGTAGGTGAGGCCATGGCATTCGGTGCTGATTATTCTATGCGTATCTGGCTAAAGCCCGATGTGATGGCACAGTATAAACTGATGCCTTCTGACATTTCCGCTGCACTTGCCGAGCAAAACATCGAAGCCGCTCCGGGTCAGTTCGGTGAGCAGGGCGACCAGAGCTTCCAGTATGTATTGAAATACAAGGGTCGTCTTTCCGAGCCTTCAGAGTTTGAAGACATCATCCTCCGAGCATCTTCCGACGGTCAGATTCTTCGTCTGAAAGATGTGGCTGACGTAGAGTTAGGACGACTCACTTATAGCTTCGCCAACCTTAACGACGGACATATCGGTTCGTCGGCAATCGTGTTCCAGTCAGCCGGTTCAAACGCTACCGCCGTTATTGAGCGAATTGAAAAACTCCTCGACGAGGCACGTAAGGATCTTCCTGCCGGTATGGTACTTATGACCACCATGAGTGTCAACGACTTCCTCTTCGCTTCAATCCATGAGGTTGTCAAGACTCTTATCGAGGCGTTTATCCTTGTGTTCCTTGTGGTGTTTATCTTCCTCCAGGACTTCCGCTCTACCCTTATTCCTATGATTGCCATTCCGGTGGCACTTATCGGTACGTTCTTCCTCCTCTACATCTTCGGATTTACGCTCAACTTGCTTACCCTCTCCGCACTTGTGCTTGCGATTGCGATTGTGGTCGATGATGCCATAGTGGTGGTGGAGGCGGTCCATGCAAAACTCGACCAAGGCTATAAGTCACCACGAAAAGCCTCAATCGACGCTATGAATGAGATCGCCGGAGCACTTATCTCCATCACCCTTGTGATGATGCTTGTGTTCATCCCCGTTTCATTCCTCGGCGGCACGTCAGGTATCTTCTACCGCCAGTTCGGTCTGACAATGGCAATGTCCATCGGTCTTTCCGCTATCAACGCGCTTACCCTCTCCCCTGCCCTCTGTGCGCTCTTCTTGAAGGGACATGAGGATAAGCCGCTCAAGGAGCGTATGGGTGAGGCTTACGGTGAGGCTGCCAAGACAATGGCACAGTCTTACAAGAAGCGTTTCACCTTCCCTCCTCTCATCACAGTGATTTTCCTTATCGCTGCCATCGTATTCCTCGTGCTCGGATGGTATACATTTGAGAACGTAGCTCTGAGCTGCATAGCTGTCATCGTTGCTGTTCTTGCAATTATCGGCGTGTTTACCCAGTCGTTTATCGATGCCTTCAATAACTCTTTCGCCAAGCTTCTCAACGTTTACCAGAAAGGTGTAAGATGGTTTACGGGTCATAAGCTCATAGGCTTCGGTGTCGTAGCAGCCTCAATCGGTATCCTTGTGTGGCTTATGGCTATTACTCCGACTGCCCTCGTGCCAACTGAAGACACCGGCACAATTATGGGTGCCGTAACGATGCCTCCCGCCACATCTCAGGAGCGTACTCAGGCTGTAATGAACCAAGTGGACAGCATCATTGGTTCAATACCGGCTGTCTCAAGCCGTACCGCCATCACCGGCTATAGTTTCGTCGGTGGTCAGGGCAATACCTACGGTTCATTCATCATTAAGCTTAAGCCTTGGGATCAGCGTAACGAAAACACGGAGAGCGCAAGTGCAATCCTCGGTCAGCTGTTTATGAAGACGTCAATAGTGAAGGATGGCCGAATAATGTTCTTCCAACCTCCTATGATTACCGGTTATTCAGCTACCAACGGTTTTGAGATTAAACTTCAGGATAAGACCGGCGGTAGCCTCGACAAATTCTTCGAGGTTTATCAGAAGTTTATCGGCGCACTCAACGCCGACCCGAACATCCAGATGGCTTACTCAAACTTCAACCCCACTTTCCCGCAATATATGGTTGAACTTGATGTGGCGAAAATCAAGCAGGCAGGTCTTACTCAGAATGCTATCCTTTCTGCACTCCAGGGCTACTATGGCGGCATGTATATCTCCAACTTCAATAGCTTCGGTAAGCTCTACCGCGTCATGATGCAGGCTGAGCCTGATGCACGTGTTTCTCCCGAGACACTCAAGCAGATCAAGGTGCGCAACGGTGTTGAGATGGCTCCCATCGACAACTTCGTCAAGCTGACCCGTGTATATGGTCCTGACATGATTGACCGCTTCAATATGTTTACGGCTATCTCCGTCACCGGTACTCCCGCCCCGGGCGTATCTTCAGGTCAAGCCATTGCAACTATTGAGAAGATTGCAGCTGCCACACTTCCCTCGGGCTATGGTTATGAGTTTGCAGGTATGACACGTGAGGAGGCTTCCGGCTCAAGCGGCTCCACAGGCTATGTATTCATCCTTGTGCTCCTCTTCGTCTACCTTATCCTCTCAGCACAGTATGAGAGCTACATTCTTCCGTGGGCGGTTATCCTTTCAGTGCCGTTCGGTCTGATGGGTGCCTTCATCTTTGCACGAATGATGGATATTGCCAACAACATCTATCTCCAGATTGCGCTCATCATGCTCATCGGTCTTCTCTGTAAGAATGCCATCCTTATCGTCGAGTTCGCTCTCGACCGCCGAAAGACAGGTATGAGCATTCTGAAATCAGCCATCCATGGTGCCCGCGCACGTCTCCGCCCGATTCTTATGACATCTCTGGCTATGATTATCGGTCTTCTCCCGATGATGTTCGCCCACGGTGCCGGACGCAACGGTAACCAGGCGCTCGGTTCGGGTGCGATCGGTGGTATGTTGATCGGTATGATCTTCCAGGTGCTTATCGTTCCTGCCCTGTTCGTTGCATTCCAGGCTCTTCAGGAGAGACTTTCTCCTCCTAAGTGGAAAGACACCGACAACACCGGAATCTCGTCAGAGCTTGACCAGTATGTGCCCACCACTCATGAGTAATACGCAAATTGAAATTTCATGAAATACGTTAAAATATGCGCAGCTGGCACGCTTATGGCGGTGGCTCTTTCAAGCTGCAACATCTATAAGAAATATGAGTTCCCGGCTCAGGAAAGCGCTATCGCAGCCGATTTCCAGAAAGCCGTGGATGCTCAGGCTGATCCTAACACTCTTCCCTACCTCGGTTGGGAAGATGTGTTCAAGGATCCGAAACTCCAGTCGCTAATCCGTCTGGCTCTCGCCAACAATAAGGACCTTAAGAACGCGAAACTGAATGTAGACATAGCCCACGCCCAATTGAAAGGCGCGAAATTGAGCTATTTCCCCTCGGTGGCATTTGCTCCTAATGGAGGCGGTTCGAGCATGGGTGGCAACCAGCTTCCTATGAGTTCAATGTCGTGGAGCTACACCCTGCCACTTTCAGTGCAGTGGGAGGTAGACGTATTCGGTAAGATCCTCAACCGTAAGCGTGGCGCACAGATGAGCTATGAGATGAGCCAGGCATATGAGCAAGCCACCCGTTCCCAGATTATCTGTGCTGTGGCAAATGTCTACTATAGCCTTGTGATGCTCAACCAGCAGCTTGGTCTCACGAAGCGCACTTCCGATATTTGGAAAGAGCAGGTGACTTCAATGGAGCTTCTTAAGGAGGCAGGACGCACAAATGAGGCAGCCGTGGTGCAGAGCCGTGCCAACTACTACAGCATCATGAGTTCAATACCTACCCTTGAGGCTTCGATAAACCAGATGCACAACACAATGTCGCTCCTGCTTAACACTTATCCCCAGACTTGGGAAGTGACCGGCGACTGCGACTTCACTATTCCCAGCCAGATTGTAGAAGGCATACCAATGAGCTATGTGGCTGCACGTCCCGATGTACAGGCTGCCGAGCGTTCTCTCGCCGCAGCTTACTACGCCACCAACAGCGCCCGTGCAGCCTTCTATCCGAGCCTCGTGATTTCAGCACAGGGGGGCTTTACCAACCTGCTTGGAAGTATGATTAAGAATCCGGGTGAATGGTTTGTGAATCTCGCAGGATCTCTCACTGCTCCTATCTTCTCTCGCGGTCAGAACATCGTATCCCTTGAGGCAGCAAAGGCACAGCAAAAGCAGGCGTTCAATACCTTCGAATACGCAGTGCTCAATGCAAGTTCCGAGGTGAGCGACGCATTAGTCAACTACAACAAAAATGTTGAGAAGAACGAGTATCTTCAGAAGCAGGTAGACCAGCTTGAGAAGTCGGTGGAATACACCAATGAGCTTTTCATGTACAATACCGGCACTACTTATCTTGAGGTGCTAACAGCCCGTTCAGGTCTTCTCAATGCCCAACTCGCTTGCATAGCCAACTGGCATGAACGCGCAGCTGCACTCATCAGCCTCTATCAGGCTGTGGGTGGCGGACGATAAAACTAACCTTAAAATCTATATTGTATGGCTAAAATCAGTAATCTCGCTTATGTTCATCCCGGTGCAAGCCTGGCTGACGATGTAGTGGTAGACGCTTTCGCGTATATCGACGCCAATGTTATCATCGATGCCGGATGCCATATACATCCCCATGCCAGCATCCTTTCCGGTGCCCGTATCGGCAAGAACAATGAAATCTATGAGGGAGCGATAATCTCTGCCACTCCTCAGGATTTCCGTTGGAAAGGTGAAAAATCCTACGTGATAATCGGCGACAACAACAAGATCCGCGAACAGGTGATCATCAACCGTGGTATCTACGAGGGGAGCAAAACCCTTATCGGAAGCAAGTGCTTTATTCTGGCTCAAAGCCATATCGGACATGACACTGAGATCGGCGACAAATGTGTGCTCGGCAACGGGGTGAAAATAGCGGGCGATGTAAAGATAGGTCATCATTCAATCCTTTCCTCCGGCGCGATTGTGCATGAGAAATGCCACGTTGGAGATTGGGTGCTCATCAAAGGAGGGTGCCGTGTCAACGGCAATGTACCCCCATTTGCAGTGATGGCACATAATCCTATCTCCTATTTCGGCGTGAATGCATTCGTGCTCAAGAAAGGTAAGAAGACTGATGATATTATCGAAGATATAGCCAAGTGCTATCGCCACGTCTACCAGACCAACACCTCTACCTTCAATGCCCTTCGCCGTATACGTGAGGATGTTGATCCCTCACCGGAGCGCAATCTCATAATCGACTTTATTGAAAGTCATGCGCTGCGTCTTGCAGCTGTACCTGTGCTCGACAGCGAAGACTGAATGACGCGACAAGCGTTTTTATTAAGGGCGGTGTGGAAAAACTTCCACACCGCCTTTGTATTTGTTACCAATTATCCTTAACTTTGCAAAAAATAATCTTACACAAGACTTATTCAAACCCGATTTAGTAATCCAAAAATCCTTATCCCGAAATAAACGACTTTGATATGGATCTGAAAAAACTCCTTGTCCGCGCACTCTCCGGACTTGTATATGTGGGCCTGATTGTAGGCTGTATTTTCTGGGGACAGTTCCCTTTCACATGGTTGGCTGCATTTTTTGCCACACTTGCTACTATTGAATTTGAGAAAATTACCCATGAGCTGTCACCACGCACCATACCTACGCTCATCCTCGACATTGCCGGGTGTGTAGCACTTACCTTTTGCTGGATGTTTTGGCCGCTTTATCTTTGGGTATTCATCCTTCTTTGCAGAATGACTCTTGAGCTGTATATCAAAAGCGCTACTCCCCTCGCCAATCTTGCCAAGTCAATGATGACCCAGCTCTACATTGGGCTGCCTCTCGGCTTGATGTGCTGTTTAGGTGCATGGTGGAACCTCAATGTGGTGCTCGTTGTCTTCTTTATGATATGGATAAACGACACAGGTGCATTTCTTACAGGAAGCCTGTTAGGTAGACATAAGCTTTTTGAGCGTATATCACCAAAAAAATCATGGGAAGGATTTATCGGCGGACTTTTATTCAACTTAGGTGCTGCCACACTTTTCTGCCTATACGGTCATGAATTCTTTGGTCTTGAAAAATCACTCGGGATGTGGCTCGGACTTGGTGGCGTGGTAACAATATTTTCCACTTGGGGCGACCTGGTGGAGTCTATGATGAAACGCTCGCTCAATATCAAAGACAGCGGCAACATAATGCCAGGCCACGGCGGCATACTTGACCGCATCGACTCTCTTCTTTTTGCAATGCCTGCTACTCTCCTTTATCTCACTTTCTTCAGTCTAATCTAATTTCTCTTAATACTCCCTATACAACCACCTAAATTTACTTTGCTGATGGACGTAGCGGCCATGCAGGTTTAACCTGCAAGGCCGCTACGTCCATCAGCAGTTATACCACTGTCATTTTATTCGCAGCCAGTAGCCTACGGTAGCCATTATCGACCATTGATTGGATGCGGAGTATGTGTCGGTTCTTTTGGCAGAGAAGATATTACCAAGCCCAAAGTAAAATCTTGCCTCCAGACTTAATGAATTTCTTTTATTCAGATTAAACTCACCACCTAAACCGGCAGAAATGCCATAATCCAGCTTTTGCGTCACCTTTAGCAGCATCTGCTCATTCATTCGGTTTTTATATGGAAAATCCGGAAGAGTAGCCATCTCCTTAGGATCGAAGTTGGCATTGACATTGTCTCCTAAGAATAGTCCCACCTGTGGCCCGGCATTGAAGAAGAATCTCCCTCTCCTTCCAAAGAAGATATGAGCAAGCAGAGGCAGTTCCACATAGTTAGTGGTGCGCGTGTAATGATAAGGAGCATCCTCAAAGTTCTCGCTCCAGCCTCTCTGTGCAAAATTCAGTTCGGCAATCAATCCGAAATGATCTTCTTCAATATACCTGAACATAACACCACCCGTAATGCCCAAAGCCAATTTCTGACGCACGTTGGGATTGAAGAATACCTCAGAGAAATCCATACCTCCCTTCACGCCTATCGCAACATTCGAGCTATAGTGGGTCTGTGCTCCCAGGCTATTTGGCAACAGGGAAGCCATCACCAAAAATGCCGACATCGCAATCTTCCTAATAGATTTCATTCTTAATCCGGATTAAATTACAGAGTGATTTTATCCACATAACCCGACGGACGGAAGCGAAGCAGATACACCACCGGATTTACAAATCCACCCCAATTGCTGACACGCTTCAGATTGAAATCGGTCTGAAGTCCCTTGGAGGTATTGTAGGCTGTCTTATTATAATCACCTCCGTTGTTGACGGTGGTGTCAATAAAATAATTGGCTATATCGAAACCTGACACCGCGAAGTTGGGAAACGATTTCACCGGAGTGCCGCCAAACAGGTCGGCATACCGGTCGTTAAAGATCTTTCCCTCCTCATTCTCCGGGTCAAACCAGCACCGGGCAGGTACAATCACCTCGGCATCGTTAAAATTATCGCGGAAGTTCTCAGTCAAAGTAACCCAACTGGGGCGACCGACAATGGTAATGTCAGCAGCCGAGTTCTCCTTAATGTGAAAAACAACATCTATTAAAGACATAAAGTCTAAAGACTACTGATGATAGGCATAAAAGAGCTAAGAT
>CAMWIF010000028.1 GCA_947174225.1 uncultured Porphyromonadaceae bacterium
ACAAAAGAGATCGAAACCCTCGCACTTGAAAACGTGAACTTAGACATCAAAGAGGGTGAGTTTGTAAGCATCATGGGTCCTTCAGGCTGCGGCAAGTCAACCCTGCTCAACATCATCGGACTTCTCGACACCCCGACTTCCGGCACAGTGAAGATTATGGATAAGATGACTGCTGATATGAACGACAGTCAGCTCTCAGCATTCCGCAACGCCAACATCGGCTTTGTGTTCCAGAGCTTTCACCTCATTCCGTCGCTCAACGTGTCGGAGAATGTGGCGTTGCCTCTCGTTTATCGTCACGGTGTGAGTGCAAGCGAGCGTCATAAACTCGTAGACGATGTATTGCGTCGTCTCGGCTTGAGCCATCGTATGCGTCACCTTCCCGGTCAGCTTTCCGGTGGTCAGTGTCAGCGTGTAGCGATAGCCCGTGCCATAGTAGGAGATCCTAAGATAGTCCTCGCGGACGAACCAACCGGTAACCTCGACTCAAAGATGGGTCAGGAGGTAATGGACATCCTTCACAAACTGAATAAAGAGGATGGTCGTACCATAGTGATGGTGACCCACAACGAGGCACAGGCGCGTATGACTGACCGTATCATCCGCTTCTTCGACGGCAGACAGGTAGAGTAACTCCGCATCAGACAGGGTGGATTTCCATAATGCAATTTTCAAGAGAATCGAACTATGAACTATATAAGGCAATTATTTTATGATATGCGCCATCAGAAAATGATGACGTGGGTATCAATCGGTGGAACGGCTGTCTCCATCTTCTTGGTGCTGGTGTTCTTTATGTATAATAGTCTTCCTACTGTGGAGGTCGCGCCTGAGACACATCGTCAGCGCATCTATGGTGCAATGAAATTATATGTAGAATTGACCGGTGAAGGAAAAGAAGGCTGGAACGCATCAAGTGGATTGTCATACGCTGCGGCACAAAAGTTGTATGGTGATCTTGATGGTGTGGAAGCAATAAGCTATGTAAGTTCGGGATCCGGTTCTATAAACATGATTGTAGATGGAAAACCACCGGTATCGAGCATTGCCATCGGAGTAGACGGTAATTTTTGGAAAATATATAATTTCAATTTTATCACCGGACGTCCTTTCACCGAAGAGGAATGTCTTAACACGACAATGCCTCCGATAGTGTTGTCGGAGAAAATGGCTCGTCAGCTTTTCGGCATTGTAGATGTGGTGGATAGAGAGGTAAACATAGGGGGAAGACCTTATGTGGTAGTCGGAGTGGTGGAGGATGTTAACCCTATCCTGAGAAACACTTGGGCAGATGTGTATATGCCACTTGTTGAGGAGTGGCGTAAGGGTCGGGATGGCGAGCCTGCCTACGTCTTTTTGGGCTCTCTCAAGGCATTGCTCCTCTATGCGGAGGGCACCGATCCGGAAAATATCAAGGCTCAGGTGCGGTCGAGATATGCCACACTTAATTCGGAATTGGAGAAACTGGGAGGGAAGACACAATATGACAATAGCCCATATGATGCTGAGACCATGGGTAAGAATAGTTGGAGCAAATCACCGACTGTCACAAATATAGCTGCCAAACGGTGGCTTGTGTATGCCCTCCTTCTTCTTCTCCCTGCCATCAATCTGAGCAGTATGATGCGCGGTAGGCTTCAGCATAGGATTTCAGAGATTGGCGTGCGCCGGGCTTATGGGGCACGACGCAGAGATATAGTGGGTCAGCTACTTGGAGAGAACTTTGTGGTGACAATAGTGGGTGGCTGCATAGGATTGATTCTCAGCTATGTGTTTATGCTCTTTTTCTCTTCCTCATTCTTCTCAATGGTGGATCGCTGGAGTAGCTTAGCGGCAAAGATGGCAACTCCCACATTCAGTATGCTATTCTCCTGGCAGGCGTTTTCCATAGCTTTAGGAGCTTGCTTCGTGCTTAATGTTCTCACGGCGAGTGTCCCCGCGTGGCGTGCTTCCTCCTTACAACCCGCTTTGGCAATATCAAAAAACAAATCCTAAAAAGCAGAGAAAGATGAAACGCAACTTATTGATACAGATGAGGAATGAATGGCGCGACAATCTATGGCTTATGCTTGGATTGGCTATAGTGAGCCTTACCATATGGCTTTTCTGCTCGGCACTGTTCTCTACTACGAAGAACTATTTTCTTCCGTTGGGATTTGATGAGGAGGATGTCTATGTGCTTTCAGTGGGTCACCTTGAGCCTACTGCGCCTACTTATATAGATTTCGGAGAGCTGACTCGTGAGAAAGCCAGCGATGATATGCGTGGCTTGATTGCTCGGATAAGGGAAAGCCAAAATGTGGAAGTGGCAGCCTTTTCAGATAATGGTACTCCCTATAAAATGTCTGCCATTAATTCCGGATTAAATATCATAGGTGAGGAGCCGGATACAATCGGTTTTGTCGGAAATTTCCGTTCTCTTAGTCCGGAGGGTGTAAAGGTGCTTCGGCTGCGAAGTCTCACCGGTAAGGATGAGAACTATCTTAAGGGCAAACTTGAGTCAGGTGAAATTTTGGTTTCTCCTGATCCTTATTGGGAGAGAGAAAAAATGAGTGTTCTCAACGAGTGGGGTGTCCCGGTATCAAGGTTTCCGGCGGAAGAACTTGTGGGGAAGAATGTGATAATGAATAATGACTCGGCAAGCAGGTATCATGTGGCTGATGCGGTGGCACTGGTGAGACGCAGTAGTTTCGATAATCCTTGGGGTGGTGGTGTAATCCTTCCGATCAATGAAGCGGGCGACATTTGTAGAGTGAGAGAGATTTTAGTACGTGTGAAGCCGGGCAATGGCGATAAGTTTTGTCAAGAATTTGAATCCACACCCGATATGCTAAGCCGGCGAAACACTTACCTTTACGGACTCACTTCGCTTTCAGATATGGGTACTGCCGTAGAGAAGGATGATGTATTGGATGTCAGGCTTTATGTGGCGCTGATTATATTCTTCTTGATTATTCTTTTCCTCGGACTGCTGGGCACATTCTGGTTCCGTATGCAGCAGAGGGTGAGTGAGATTGCTATACGCAGGGTGTGTGGCGCGTCACGCTGGGCCATCTTCCGCCGTGTGTTCGGAGAGGGTATGCTCCTTCTGATAGGAGCGAGTGTGTTGGCTGCTATAGTAGGCTGGGCGTTCATTAAGCAGACCGATTTGATTCAGGGTTTCTCCGATATTGAGCTGATATGGTTTGAGTTGGCTACGATGGCTATTGTAGCAGTCGGCATAGTTTTGAGCATTATCTATCCTGCTTGGAGGGCTATGCAGATAGAGCCGGCAGAGGCAGTGAGAGATGAGTAATAAAGGAACCGAAACATTATGAATTACTTTAAACAGATATATTATGAGATGCGCCATCACAGGATGATGACGTGTGTGTCGATAAGTGGCACCGCATTGGCAATCTTCCTGGTGATGACGTTTATTATGGCTGACGGAATCGGACGTGTGGAGCTATCGCCGGAGTCGAAGAGGTCGCGCATTATGAATGGTATGAATGTCCATGTGATAGGTATAGAGTCGCCAACCGATATGGGTTCGAATGGACTGAACGCCAATTTAGCCAAGAAGCTTTATACTGATCTCGACGGCATAGAAATGATTTCGTTTGTCGGGGCGAGTGGTGCCAGTGAACAGGTAGGTTTCAACGGTGTCCCCACTGTTAAATGCAGCAGCCGTGGAGTGGATGAGAATTTCTGGAAGATGTTCGATTTCCGGTTTATCGACGGCAGACCGTTCGATGCAGCCGAGCGTGAGGCGGTGGCAAATGTGGTGGTTGTTTCCCGTAGTCTTGCGCGAAGCCTCTTTGCTGAAGATAAGGTAGCGGGAAGAGAGATTGAGATAGAAGGCAGCCCTCACACTATAGTAGGAGTGGTAGAGGATGTAAGTCCTCTTTTCAGCAATACATTCGCAGATATGTTCACGGTCTTCAACGTTGACCAGCAGAAATGGCCCGATTGGAACAACTGGCTTGGGGCAACAGAGGTTTACCTGCTTCGCGAGGAGGGTGTAGCTCCCGAAGCCATAAAGGAGCAGGTGGAGACACGCTACAAGCAAATTGCTCCGGAGGCGGAGAAGGATGATTATAATGTTATCTACCATCTCCAGCCTTACACGTCGGATGATTTGCAGTCGCTCCATGGGGTTCAGAATGATCCGGAAACTGAGCAGCATCATCGCAGGCAATGGCTCATCTACGCTTTGCTTATTCTTCTCCCGGCAATCAACCTGAGCAGTATGACGCGCAGCCGTCTGCGCCACAGGGTAGCGGAGATAGGCGTCAGGCGGGCTTTCGGAGCGAAGCGCACCGACATCATTGCCCAGCTCTTGGGGGAGAACTTCATAATAACCTTGATAGGGGGTGCAATCGGTCTGGTGTTGAGCATTGTTTTCATTATGCTCTTTTCCAATCTCCTTTTCAATTACAATATCTCCTCCAATTCTTTGAAGGTGATAGATGTGCGTCCGGAGTTTGAGATGCTCTTCAGATGGGGCAACTTCCTTATTGCCCTCGTAGGATGCTTTATATTGAATATGCTCAGTGCCACCGTTCCGGCGTGGCGTTCTTCGCGGATTATGCCCGCTCAGGCTCTCTCAACCCATTAAAATTCTCTCAACCCAAATATAGTAAGCAGATTATGAAACGAAATTTATTGACACAGATCAGAAGCGAATGGAGGGAGAATATATGGCTCGTGGTGGAGCTCCTTGTGGTGACGGCTGTGATATGGCTTATCGGCATCCTTTTCTATGGTAAGACAAAGAACTATTTCAAGCCTATCGGCTATGATTATAATAATATCTATACCGTAGAGCTCGGGAAGATAGTTGCCGGCAGTCGCTACTATGAAGGCGATATAAATGATTGGGAGGGCTGGCAGACCGATCTTCAGGAGCTTATTGAACGCCTCAACAAAAATCCTCATTTGGAGGGGGCAGCGTATTATGAAGGGGCGCTTCCCAATAGCAATCTTCAAGGTGGCACCCGTATAGAGAGAGTCGATGTTGAGGATTCGGTGCCATATCTCGGTAGAATACGTAACGGATCGCCTGAACTTGTAAGATTGATGCAGCTGGAGAGCGCAACA
Source organism: uncultured Porphyromonadaceae bacterium (assembly GCA_947174225.1). Lineage (GTDB taxonomy): Bacteria > Bacteroidota > Bacteroidia > Bacteroidales > Muribaculaceae > Lepagella. The sequence continues at coordinate 5,083 of CAMWIF010000028.1, forward strand.
GGTAAAACCACTGAGCAGTTGGAGGAGATACTTCGTAGGGGTGATATGCTTATTTCCGAAAGTGAGGACTATGAGGCTGCCGGGCGCAATGTGATGGATCTTATCGGCACCCGCATGTACCGTGGCGAGGGGACAGGTATCTATAAAGTCGGTGATGTGATTCGCGATGTGCGCGACAACGAATATGCAGATGCGTGGGGCACAATAGTGCTACCCATGCTGAAGCCGAGAGGTATTTTCAACTCAAACTCGGTACAGGTGGCTTTCCGGGTGCGCGACGGTCACGACAAGGAGTTTTTGAAAGAATTTGAGGAGAATCCCGAATTGCGCAGGCAACGCAACGTCTATCTCTTGGCTCCCAAGGCTCTGACAGATATACGTGAGGAGGATGTGCGCGAGACAGAGACAGAGCTTCGTATGCTCGGGTGCCTTATGTTTTTCCTCTTGGTGACAATGTTTCTCGGCTTGACCGGCACATTCTGGTTCAGGATGCGTCAGAGGGTGGGAGAGATAGCCTTGCGTAAGGTGTGTGGCGCCACACGTGCCGACATATTCCGCCGCGTGATAGGGGAGGGTATGATCCTGCTCCTCATAGCAGGCGCGTTGATGTCGGCAATAATATGGTCCATGTCAGACTATTTCATCAATACTTTTAACTGTACACGTCCGGAAATGCTGGTGTTTGAAGCGATTGCGATAGCTTTGGTGGCTCTTGGCATAGTGGTGAGCCTGTGGTATCCGGCACGCAACGCGATGCGTGTGGAGCCGGCGTATGCGCTGAAGTCGGAATGATAAACTCTAAAACATTGAGATTATGAACTATCTGAAGCAGATATATTATGAGATGCGCCATCACAGGATGATGACGTGGGTGTCGATAAGCGGCACAGCCTTGGCTATCTTCCTGGTGATGACATTCGTTATGGCAGAAAGGATCAATACCGTGGAGATGGCGCCTGAGTCGAACAGGTCGCGCATAATGAGCGGCACGAATCTGCACCTCGAATCCAACACCAACGCTTTCTTAGGCTCTACTTGGGGCATTAATCCCGATGTGGTGAAAAAACTCTATGGAAACCTCGACGGTGTGGAAGTAGTGTCTTACATAAAGGCGTGGGGAGACGTACACGATGTGAACGTGAAGGGGGAGGAATCCTTCGCTTGTGAGGCGCTTGATGTTGACGAGAACTTCTGGAAAGTCTATGATTTCCGGTTTATCGACGGCAGACCCTTCGATGAGGCTGAACGCAAGGCGGAGGTGAAGTCGGTGGTGATAACCCGCTCCACAGCCCGCAAGCTCTTCGGAGAGGAGAAGGTGGCAGGTCGTGAGATAGAGATCGGGATGTATCCCTATACGGTAATAGGTGTGGTGGAGGATGTAAGTCCTTTGCTTGGCAACTCCTATGCCAAGCTCTACCGGATATACAACATAGAGAGTGATAAAGGCCAGGAGAACACCCAATGGTTTGGCAACACCTCCGCACGCCTTCTTCTGAAAGAGGGTAAGTCGCCGAAAGAGGTGAAGCATCAGGTGGAGGAGCGTTACCTTCAGCTCTCATCGGAGGCTGCCAAAGAGGGGATGAGACTGATATATCACGGGCAGCCTTACACAGCCGAAGATAACGCGGCAGGAAGCCACGGTAGCAACAACACTCCCCAGACGGAGCGGCACCACCGTATACAGTGGGCGATTTATGCCATACTGATATTGGTGCCTGCCATCAATCTGAGCAGTATGACCCGCAGCCGCTTGCGCCACAGGGTAGCGGAGATAGGGGTGCGTCGTGCTTTCGGGGCAAAGCGTGTAGACATAATCACGCAGTTGTTTGGCGAGAATCTCATGATAACTTTCATAGGGGGCTGCATAGGGCTTGGTCTCAGTATCATATTCCTTATCTATGCTTCCACCTTCCTGTTCAGTTATTCTTCAATATTTGATTCCCTTGAGATTCTCGACACCACTCCCGATTTGAAGATGGTGTTCAGTTGGGGCAACTTCTTTATAGCATTAGGCATATGCCTTGTGCTGAATATCCTGAGTGCAACTGTTCCTGCTTGGAGAGCCTCACTCGTAGACCCTGCCACAGCACTTTCATCAAGATAAACCGTATACAGCTATGAAAAGGTCGTTATTAGCACAGATAAAAAATGAATGGCGTGATAATCTTTGGCTTGTGGTTGCCCTCACGGTTGTCACCGGATTGATATGGGGTGCCTCCGTTATGTTCTACAGAACTATCAAGCCAACCCTGCTCCCCCGTGGATTTGATTATAAGAACGTCTACACACTTAGTTTGAAGCAGGTGTCGAAATCGTCGCCCTATTACACGGAAATCGCTTCCGATGAGTATACGAAAGCCTCTTACGACGATTTCAAGTCGCTCATCACCCGGCTCAGGGAGAATCCCAATGTCGAGAAGGTGGCGTTTCATTGGAGCGCAACCCCTTATACGCTGAATTACAACGGTGGCAGTTTGGCAAGAACCGATGTTAAGGATTCCATCACCTACACTGCCAATGTGCGTTACGGGTCGCCTGACATTGCGGGCGTATTGGGCTATGAAAGTGTCACGGGCAAAACCACGGAACAGCTTACAGAGATACTGAGGCGTGGTGAGTTGCTTGTAGGTGATAGCTGGACATATAGCGAGTCGGGACGCGATGTTATGGATCTTTTGGGCAAGACCGTTATCCTGAATAATGACACCTCACAGATATATAGGGTGGGTGATATAATCAGGAATGTGCGTCGTATGGATTTCGAAGACAGTTGGGGAGGAACGGCTATAGTGCCTCTCAGCGAGGACACCCCTTGGGGAGACGTAGTAATCAAGATAAAAGATGGCCACGACAATCGCTTCAAAGAGGATTTCAGGAACGACAGGAGTCTGCGCCGCCAGCGCAACATCTATTTCTCCGATCTTACACGGCTTGCTGACACCCGTGATATGGTGCAGCGGAGTGCAATCACCGCACAGCATATGTTGGTGTGTCTTATGGTGTTTCTCTTGCTCACCATATTCTTAGGTCTGTTGGGCACATTCTGGTTCCGCATCCAGCAGAGGGTTGGAGAGATAGCTATAAGGAAAGTGAATGGTGCCACAAAGGGTGATATTTTCCGGCGCGTGCTTGGTGAGGGTATGATTCTGCTGCTCGTCGCCTCTTTGGCTATGTCGGTGATAATATGGCCCTTTGCAAAGTTCTTCACAGATACGTTGCAATCTACTTATCTTGAAATGTTCATATTTGAGTTCATAGCAATAGGATTGGTGGCGTTGGGAATCGTGTTGAGCCTATGGTATCCCGCCGCCAAGGCTATGCGCATAGAGCCGGCAATAGCATTGAAATCTGAATAACAAATTAACCTGCATGACGATATGGATAGAATGAAACATAGCTTGATTTTCATAATGTTGATAGTGATCGCTTTCGGGGCAGAGGGTGCGGAGTCGATGCATCTCTCTCTCCCGGAGGCAATTGCCCGGGCACGCACCAACAGTGTGGATGCCGAAGTGGCGCTCAACCAGCTTAAAAGTGCCTATTGGGGCTATCGTTCCTATCGGGCGGAACTTCTGCCGGAGGTTGCGTTTCGCGGCACAGTGCCCTCTTACCGTAGGCAATATAGCTCCTATATGAATAGCGAAGGTAGCTATACCTTTGTGCCAAACAATTATCTTCAGATGCAGGGTGAAGTCTCTGTGGCGCAGAATATATGGCTTACCGGAGGAACGGTGTCGGTCAACACTTCGCTCGACTTCTACCGGCAGATGGGGAGAGGCGCTTACAACCGCTATATGTCTATCCCTGTGGCTATAACCCTCAACCAGCCTATTTTCGGCGTGAACCATATAAAATGGGACCGCAAGATAGAACCTGTGAGATATGAGGAGGCTAAGGCACGCTATCTGAGCGACACGGAGGATGTGGCAACCTCAGCCATACAGTATTATTTCGCGCTCCTTATGGCAAGGGAGAATCATGCCATTGCACGTCAGAATCTTGAACAGGCGGAGCGTCTTTATGAGGTGGCAAAGGAGAAACGAGATATGGGGCGCATAAGTCGCAACGACCTCCTCCAGATGGAGCTTAACCTTCTGAATGCCAAAACGGATATGACTGATTGCGAGAGTAATCTTAAAAGCAACGTCTTTCAGCTATGTACCTTCCTTGACCTTGATCTTGATACGCAGATAGAGGCTGAGATTCCTCTCGATGTGCCCGACGTGCATATTGTCTATGACGATGCTTACGAGAAGGCAATGGCAAATAACAAGTTTGCCAAGCAGATGCTCCGTTATCAGCTTGAAGCGGATTATCAGGTGGCACGTGCAAAGGGTGCGCAGCGTGAGATCAATCTTTTTGCACAGATTGGCTACACCGGCACTGACCGTGACTTCTCAGGTGCTTACCATAGCCTTAAAGATAATCAGGTGGTGGAGATAGGGTTTGAGATACCGTTGGTTGACTGGGGAAGGCGCAAGGGACAGGTGAAGGTGGCGGAGAGTAACCGTAAACTTGTGGAGAGCCAGGTACGTCAGGAGAATATGAATTTCAGCCGTAACCTATTCATTCTTGTGGAGCAGTATGGCAACCAGCTTCAGCAGCTTCAGACGGCGAAACGAGCAGATGAGATAGCGGCACAGCGTTACGCCACGAATGTGGAGACCTTCCTTATCGGCAAGATCTCAACGCTCGACCTTAACGACTCGCGTGTGAAGAAGGATGAGGCACGCAGGGAGTATGTGAATGAGCTTTACCGCTTCTGGCTCTACTATTACCAGATACGCAGTATTACGCTTTGGGATTACCAGCGCAACTCAGCAATAGAATTTGATGATATGGTCATCAGCAAATAGTCATTATGCCATACGCTTGATTATGGAATAGTATATTATGGAAGGGTAATCTCTGAATCGTCTCATTTGCGGAATAGTAAATTAATTAGCTGTTCCATAGTGGATTACATTCCTGATTTTGATTGGTAATATTAGGTGATTAGAGATTGTAGTGCTTCAGGCAGGGGCGATTCGGAGATCGTCCTTCCATAACTGTTGCCTTACAAAAGACGATACGAGGACGATATGAATCATTTTAGACAATTGGCATGAAATTATTTTAGTAAGTGACATGAATTACTTTAGACAATTATGGTATGATATGCGTCATCAGAAGATGATGACCTGGGTGTCGATAAGCGGTACGGCAGTGTCGATCTTCCTCGTGATGGTATATTTTATGGTCAATAATCTGAAGACTGTGGAAGTGGCTCCGGAACAAGACCGTCAGCGTATATATGGTGGATGGTATATGCACTTGCAACCGACACCGGATAACCCGGATCAAAATTTCAGTAGGGCTTCCGGTCTTGACTATTCAGCTGCAAAAACTATCTATGAAGGTTTGGAAGGGGTAGATATGGTAGCATATGTGAGGAATTTTGATCAGTCAATATCCTTAAAAGAGAAAGGTCAGATCCCTGAGACAGTGGTAACCAAGCAAGTGGATGGTAACTACTGGAATTTATTTAAATTCAAATTCGTTGACGGAATGCCTTTCACAGAGGATGATTGTGTCTCTCCTGTCAACAAAATAGTGCTTTCTCAGAGTTTGGCGCATAGGCTTTTCCAAACAACGGAAGTGTCGGGCAGAGAGGTGCAAAGCAATGGTATTACCTATCTGATATCGGGGGTGGTAGAAGATGTGAATCCTATCTTACAAAATACGTGGGCAGATGCCTATATGACTCTTAACAATGAGTTCAGAAAAAATACTCGCGACGAGGCGACTAAGCCCTTGGGACCGATAAAGGCATTCCTTTTATTAGGAGAAGATACGGATCCGGAAACTGTAGGACACCAGATAGAGTTACGATATGTGAAATTAAATTCAGAGCTTGCCAAACACGGCACTAAAGCTGTCTATCATCAGCAGCCATATGATGCTGAGATGATGGCCACGGAAATTTCAATGGTTCAGGCTCCGGATGTTGCCTGGTCTCATCGAGTACAATTTTTAATCTACGCTCTGCTTCTTATTCTTCCCGCAGTAAATCTTAGCAGTATGGTCAGAGGCCGTCTTCAACGCAGGATTTCCGAGATTGGGCTACGCAGGGCTTACGGGGCAAAGCGAAGGGATATTATTAAGCAGCTTTTGGGAGAGAACTTTATAGTGACTTTGGCAGGGGGTGTTATTGGGCTGTCGTTTAGTCTTATCTTTATGTCTTTTTTCTCTTCTGAGTTTTTCCCTCTTGTTCAAATTAGGGAGGCTGCTTTTACAGTGAAGATGGCGACTCCCGATTTGGGGATGCTATTTACGTGGAAATCCTTCTTTATTGCCTTGGGAGGGTGTCTCATACTTAATGTTCTGACTGCTACAGTGCCGGCGTGGCGTGCATCTTTGATCGAACCCGCTGAAGCAATTTCAAAATCAAGAACTTAAAATTTAGAAAGATATGAAACGTGGTTTGATATCACAAATGAAAAATAATGCCATTGATAACATATGGCTAATAGTGGGGCTTACAGTTGCGAGTCTTGCTATATGGTTTTTCGGTTCATCTTTATTTACGATACTTCGTTATCGTTTCCTTCCCCTTGGTTTTGATGCGGAGAATGTATTTGTGTTTGATATTGAACGCATATATAATGAGTCGCCCGAATTCATAGGCACGGGTGAAGACTTTGAAGTGATATATAGTGAGGATCTTAAATCCTTGATTCGCAGACTACGGGAAAGCCCTAATGTAGAAGCTGCCGCCTTCTCACGTAATGGTGGACTGCCTTACGCAGATGGTTTTGACTCGAAGAAACTCTTTTTGCCTAAAGGGAATGATACGCTTGTATATTTCGGACACGAACGGGAAATGAGTCCGGAAATGGTGAAAGTGCTGCGTCTTCAGAGTCGCACAGGTAAAGATGCCGATTATCTACAGAAAAAGCTTGAGCAAGGCGATATGTTGGTCAGCAATGTCTATGTCTATCCGGATTGGACAGAAGGTACTGCCTACGCCAAGGATATTAATGGTCAATATCCATTAAGAATGAGCTTTAATGAAGATATGGATGAAGTGTTTGTGAAGACACATATCGCTGACGAGATTGAGATCATACGAATGAATGGTTATGATTATCCGCCCGGAGGCACAATTATTGTTCCAATTGATGAAAAGGCTGTTTTGCCTTGGGTCTATAATGTTGTTGTAAGGGTGAAGCCGGGATGTGCCGGAAAATTTTATGATGAATTTATGGCTACCCGCGAAATGAGGCAACAAAGAAACGTCAGCTTGTATAATATGCAAGCTCTGAGTGATAGGGGTAGGGATATTGAACGCAGTGCCGATTTGGATGTCAGACTTTACAGTGTGTTTATTGTCTTTATGCTGATTATAATTTTCCTTGGGTTGTTAGGCACGTTTTGGTTTCGGATTCAGCAGAGAGTGGGAGAGATTGCTATACGCAGGGTATGTGGCGCATCGCGTTTCGACATATTTCGCCGTCTATTGGGTGAGAGTATGGTTTTGCTCTTCTGTGCCTCCGGGCTGACGGCTATAATTGGTTGGGTGACGATTCACAAATTGGATTTCAATGATAAATTTACTACCGGAGAATTGATTTGGCTTGAGGTGGCTACAATGGCTTTGGTGGCTATAGGGATAGTATTGAGTATTCTTGGTCCGGCGTGGATGGCGATGCGCATCAATCCGGCAGAGGCTGTAAAAGATGAATGAGTTATGAATTATTTTA
>CAMWIF010000029.1 GCA_947174225.1 uncultured Porphyromonadaceae bacterium
TACCGTCCTTAGCTTTGCCATAGACCTCGACAGACTTGTCAGCCACCTTCTCGGCGGTCTCTACGGTGCCCTCCTTGGCTTTGCCGTAGACCTCGACAGACTTGTCAGCCACCTTCTCGGCGGTCTCTACGGTACCCTCCTTGGTCTTATCATAAACTTCGACTGACTTGTCGGCTACTGTATGGGCTGCCTTGACAACTGCTTTCTTTCCTTTTTCAAACAAATTCTCTTTTTTCACTTCAGTGTCTTTAGAACCCTTTGTTTTTTCAGCAGCTGAAACGGGCATACATGTCATAATTGCGCTTAAAGCAATGATAGCGGTTGTAGTAACTTTTGTTTTCATAGTAGTGGTAAATTAAGTTTGTTATTACAACGCTTTTATTCGCCATACTGTTCATCTCCACCTCAGATCACACCATTTCTTTATATAGATATTCCATCATTACGACAATGTGTTGAACTCAGTCGGAGAGATGCCGGCTGAATTTCTGAATATAAGTCTGTGCTTATTCCTGCCAAATGTGTCTACAAATGTCTGTGCCTACAAATTTGGCACTGAAACGTTACTCATATTCAATCTGAAATGACTTACTTTGCAGCAAACATCAAAAACCACAACCCAAACTGACTTAAACATCAAAGTCGCTTATGAAAGTCACAAATTTCATCAAAAAAACCGGAATATTCCACTTTCTGATGGCTGGTTCCCTCCTCTCAATATCCCTGTTAGGAGGATGCAAGGCTGGCGAGAAAGCCTCGTCTGCCAATCTCGCTGACACTTGGGAGGCATACGATTCTTTCAACCGTGTCTATCTCGACTCGACAAAGTATATATACAAGAACACTAACCGCGACGCGGCGGCAACCGACCGCTGGAACGGAGCGGCTGCCATATGGTGCCAGCCCATGTTTGTGGACATGGCTATGAACGCCTCTACCCTCGCCGAGAAAGAGGGTGACAAGGAACGCGCCAAGCAGTATCGTGAACTCGCCAAAAATCTTCTTGAAGGAAACATCAAGCAATATGTCGGTTTCGACTTCGACAATGCCGACACCACACTCGGATGGTTTATCTATGACGACATCCAATGGTGGACCATCACCCTCGCCCGTGCCGCGAAGTTCTTCAACGACGATCGCTATCGCGAACTGGCAGAAAAGAGCTTTGCCCGTGTATGGTATGGCTCTCCACGTGTGGGCGACACCGGTTCATATGCCGATCCTGCCAAAGATCTCGGTGGAGGAATGTTCTGGCAATGGCAACCTCTCGAACATCCTAATGCCAACCGACCCGGCGACGGGAAGATGTCGTGCATAAATTTCCCCACTGTAGTGGCTGCTATGCTGCTGTATGACCTTGCTCCGGAATCAAGAGAGGCAGATCCCGAACCTGAGACCTGGACAAATTCCTACGGCGAGTTCAAGCGTCCCCATTACGAGACAAAGCAACGCTATCTCGATATGGCAAAGGAGGTCTATAATTGGAGCATCAACAATTTGGCAGATTCAGTCACTCCGGGCTATATTCACGACAATCGTCACGGTGAGAATATAGGTGGGGGTCCACTCATCTATAATCAGGGCACATTTATCGGCGGGTCGATGCTCCTCTACAATGCTACAGGTGATCCACGCTATCTCGAACTCGCACGTGAAGGAGCTGACTATTCAATCGACACTATGTCGGCAAAGGAGGGTTATCTACCCTGGGCACATAATCCCAATAACCCCTATGATCAGGGGAGTCTCGAACAGGGCATCTACCCTGCTATTTGGGCGCAGTATATGCGCCTGCTTGCCGATGTGGAGGGCGACTCAAGCAAATACGTCACCTTCATCACCAAAAATATTGAAGAGGGTTGGAAAAACCGCGATTCAATATCCGGCATCTGCGACGGTGTGGCTTGGAAGCTCACCCCTTCCGATACTATAATCGGCAGCTATTCCGCTTCCTCCACCCCCTCCCTGATGCTCCTCTTCCCCACCAAAAACTAATCTCCTCACTAAACACCACTCACTAACCACTACTAACTACTCTCTCCTAACTAAACACTAATAAATATCTCAAAATGAAGAAACTATTGAAATACCTTCTGGTGTGCTGCGCGGTATCCCCGGCTGCTGCCCAGACGAGTGACTTCTTTCAGCCTTATAAGGCTACACAACTCCGACTCCCCTCAGTGCCGTTGGTAGTATCTGACCCCTACTTCTCAATATGGTCACCTTATGATCAGCTCACCGATGGCTGTCCCGCTCACTGGACATCCGACGAAAAGCCATTGGAGGGACTTCTCCGCGTAGACGGTGTGACCTACCGCTTTATGGGTGCCAAGAACACAGTATTCCAAACTGTGGTGCCGATGGGCAACGAGCAGGCTTGGGACGCTACCTATACCCGCACCAATCCGGGCAATGGTTGGGAGAAACCCGATTATAATGATTCCTCCTGGAGTGTGGGAAAAGGTGCATTCGGCTCTCCCGGCAACAGCGGTATCCATACTGACTGGAGAGATGAGAACAGCGACCTCTATGTGAGAAGAGAAATCAATCTTACTCCAGCCGATCTTCAAGGCGACCTCTACCTTGTCTACTCCCACGACGACAATTTTGATATTTTCATCAACGGCACCAAGGTGGCGCAAGGTCCAGCAGAACTTAAAGAGGGTATTAGACTCGAACTTACCGACGACATCCGTAAACTTCTCCATCCCGGTAAAAACGTCATCGCCTCTTACTGCCACAACAATGGTGGCGGCGCCTTGACCGACTTCGGCATCTTCCGCAATGTGGGAATAGAGGATGGCAACACTCCGAAGGCTGTCCAAAAAAGTGTGGATGTATTGGCTACTTCTACCTATTATACTTTTGGCTGCGGCCCTGTCGACCTAAATCTCGTGTTTACCGCTCCGATGCTTATCGACGATTACGACCTGCTTTCCTCTCCGATAAACTACATCTCTTATCAGGTGATATCCACCGACGGCAAAGAGCACGACGTGCAGCTCCTCCTCACTGCCTCTCCCAAGATTGCGCAGAATAGAATGGATCAGGCTACACGCTCATCGCTTGTTGAGGAGAAAGGGGTAACGTATCTCAAGACCGGTACTATCGAACAGCCCATACTCGCCAAGACAGGCGACCATATCTGCATCGACTGGGGCTATTTCTATATGCCTGACTTTAACGGCGAGGTATCGCTCAATTCCGACGAGGCAATCAAGAACACATTTATGCGCACGGGGAAGCTGCCCAAAAGCGAGACTGAGGTAGTAGCGACCACACCTGCCGAGCAACCGCTATTGGCTTATCTCCACAACTTTGGAAAGACCAAGAAAGCTGCAAGCTATACCTTGGTAGGATATGACGAAATCTACGACATCGAATATTTCTATAAACGCTACAAGGCATATTGGGCACACGGTGGCAGCGTAAGCATCTTCGATATGTTTAACCGCCTCAACGGCTCTTACGCCTCTATTATGAACCGTTGCCGCGATTTCGACAAGAAAATCTATGACGACGGCTACAAGACCGGAGGCGATAAATATGCCGAACTTCTCTCAGGCTCCTACCGCCACGTGATCGCCGCCCACAAGCTATTCCAGGATGAGGAAGGCACCCTCCTCTTCTTCTCTAAGGAGAATGACTCCAACGGCTGTGTAAACACCGTTGACCTCACTTATCCCGAGGCACCCCTCTTCCTCCTCTATAATCCGGAGCTTCAGAAGGCAATGATGACATCCATTCTTGACTACAGTAAGTCAGGCAGATGGACAAAGCCCTTCGCAGCCCACGACCTTGGACAGTATCCTAAAGCTAACGGTCAGGTCTACGGTGGCGATATGCCACTCGAAGAGGCAGGCAATATGCTCACGCTCATCGCTATGTGCTGCAAGCTCGACGGCAATACCAATTATGCTGACCCTTATTGGGACATTCTCACAACTTGGGCTGATTATCTCGTAGACAACGGTCAAGACCCCGAAAACCAGCTCTGCACCGACGACTTTGCCGGACACTGGGCACACAATGCCAACTTATCCATTAAAGCCATAATGGGCGTAGCCGGATATGCCGAACTCGCACGTCTCAAAGGTGACGAAGCGACATATCAGAAATACAACAGCAAGGCAAAGGAGATGGCGGCTAAATGGGAAGCCACAGCAGCCGAGGGGTCAAAATCCGATCGCCACTATCGTCTTGCCTTCGACCGTGAAAATACCTGGAGCCAGAAATACAACATCATCTGGGATAAGCTTTGGGATACTGCCATCTTCCCGGCTCAGGTAATACCTACCGAGGTAAACTATTACCTGACCAAGCAGAATCAGTATGGTCTGCCTCTCGACAACCGTAAGGACTACACCAAGAGTGACTGGATTATGTGGACTGCAGCACTATCACCTGACAAGAAAACTCTCGTTAAATTCATTGATCCTCTCTATACCTATGTCAACGAGACTGAGACACGTGTCCCCATCAGCGACTGGTATGACACTGTGACAGGTCGTAAGACCGGTTTTATGGCACGCTCCGTAATCGGCGGTCACTGGATGCCGGTATTAGCCGACAAGCTTACGTCCAAGTAAACCCAGCCACTGATAATAAGCTACTTGTTATATCGAAATCTTACAGATACCCCTTCCCATGATAGTACAGGGAAGGGGTATCTGAATCTAATAACCTCCGTTTATTCTTCAAAAACCTCTGCTTATTCTTTACATCTCTTGCATATTAAAGCCACATATAGTAAATTTGAAAAATAAAACCCCATCACTTTCTCTTAACTATATGTTCATAAAGCCAAAATATTTTCTACTTAGCAGCATAGCACTTCTGGGAGGTTGTGGCTCTGCCTCGGCTCAACACTCCTTCCTCGCGTCGGAAGACGTAGCCGTGTTTTATCCTAAAGGCTATGACGCTTCCCAACATTCCCCCTCGCCGATTTTCTTGCGTGAATTGGCTCCAATAGGCGATGTACCCACAGATTGGAAAATCCGTCCTCATTTCTCGGTAGACAGTGGCAAAAGTATCGCCATAATCAATACAGAGCCCGACGTGGATCTTTACGGTACGGGAGAAGTCACAGGCGACCTACGTCGTAACGGTACGAAAATCCAACTTTGGAACTTCGACAACCCTTCCTATCAGTTAGACAACGGTACACATCTCTACCAGAGTCATCCGTGGGTGATAGGTGTGCGTCCTGATGGTAGTGCTTTCGGTATTATCGCCGACAATACTTGGAAATCAGAAATAGATCTCACTGAAAATGTACGCTTTGAGAGTGAAGGTCCGGCTTTCCGTGTCATAGTGATTGAGAAGGAAACGCCGCAGGCACTCTTGGCAACCCTTGCCGATCTCACCGGACATATGGAGATGCCTCCGCTCTGGGCACTCGGTTATCAGCAATGCCGTTGGAGCTATAATCCCGACACAAGAGTGAAAGAGATTGCCGACAGTCTGCGTCATTATCAAATCCCGGCTGATGTAATCTGGCTTGACATAGATTATATGGATAAGTTTAAGATTTTCACCTTTAACAAAGAGGAATTTCCCGATCCGAAAGGTCTGAATGACTACCTACATTCCAAGAATTTTAAGACTGTATATATGATTGACCCCGGAGTGAAGGTTGAGGAGGGTTACTTTGTAGACGATCAAGGTTCTGAGGCTGACTATTGGGTGAAGGACAAGAACGGGGAGGTCTATGAAGGGAAAGTATGGCCCGGTGCGTGTCATTTCCCCGACTTCACACGCCCAGAGGTACGAAGCTGGTGGAGTAGCCTCTATCCCGACTTTATGGCACAGGGCATTGACGGTGTATGGAATGATATGAACGAACCGGCAGTGTTTGATGTAGGCACGATGCCCATCACTAATCAGCATCAGGGCGGTGACGGGCTTACACCTTCAAGTCATCTGCACTATCACAACGTCTATGGCTATAATATGGTAAAAGCAAGCCGTGAGGGAATCCTGCGTGCCAATCCGAACAAACGCCCCTTCCTGCTTACACGTGCTAACTTTCTTGGAGGTCACAGATATGCAGCTACCTGGACTGGTGACAATGCTTCAACTTGGGAGCATATGGAGATGAGTGTACCAATGACCATCACCCTTGGTCTGTCGGGGCAGCCGTTCAACGGGCCTGACATAGGAGGTTTCGCAGGAGATGCAACCCCCGAACTTCTCGCTAATTGGACTGCCATAGGTGTATACTTCCCCTTTGTGCGTAATCATTCCATTAAAGGAAGCGTAGACCAGGAGCCGTGGGTATTCGGCGACGAAGTACTCGACGTGTGTCGTACTGCTATTAATCGTCGATATAGGCTTATGCCTTACATATATACCCTATTCCGTGAAGCATCGGTAGATGGTATGCCGGTTATGCGTCCACTCTTCTTTGCCGACATAAAAGACCTCTCCCTACGTAATGAGCAGCAAGCTTTCCTCCTTGGCAACGACTTGATAGTAATACCGCGTTGGGCAGAGAAAACGGCTATGCCGAAAGGTGATTGGAAACGTCTCGCTTTGGAAGAAAAGGATGATAAATACCAAGCACACTTGTTCCAACGCCCCGGTTCAATAATACCTTTAGCCAACCTATATCAGAATACTGAAGAATACAACACCGACTCACTCACATTATTGGTCAATCTCGGCACTGACAACGAAGCGACAGGTATTCTTTATGAAGATGCAGGTGATGGCTTCGGCTACAAAAAAGGTGAATATGCCGAATACGAAGCTAAAGCAAAATTAGATGGTAAGCAGCTTACTGTCAGCCTTTCACGTGTCGGTGGAGAGATGAAGATTAATCCCAAACGTCTGCGTATCGGCTTTGTCACCGACGGAAAGATAATTTACTCTCCCTGGATCGACTCCTCCACCGTAACAATGAAAATATAACCATAAAAAGAAAAGCTGAAAAAAGTTATTGACACCCTGTCAATAACTTTTACAAAAGGCTATCCATAAGATATTTATCTCTCTTATGGATAGCCTTTACCATATATATACAGATAACTTATCTCCTAACTATCTCCCATCACTTTCCTCTAACTACCTAAACTCTTAAACCCTACTAACTAACAACTTTCTTATACTCTGCCATAAAGTCAAGATATTGCCTATAGCCTATACATCCACCTACGAGTGCGCCGAACAGCACACCGGCTATAAGATATTTATTTCCACCCGCAGCATAGATAATGAAACCAATAACCGTAAAGGCAAGAGGCAACAGAATAGCTATGAATTGAAGGTGTTTACGCTTATAATACATAGCCTTCTCAGCCACCTCTCTCACAGTCATTGTGAAGCAATCAATCGCGCTCACGCCCTTATAGAGCCAATAATCCATTCCGGAAGCTATCAAAAAATATGCACTAAACGACAATGTGATCCAAATTCTCAGATGCTCAGGGAAAATCATATTGGGCAGCATATAACAACAGCACATAATACCCATTAGCAGCCCAAGCCGTGAAAAACGTTTATACTTCCTTGCAAGTTGCTCCAATGCCGTCTCCTTATTTCTTCTATACATCGCCTCAAACTCGTCGGGCGTAGGGGCATAGAAGCGACCCGCCGCCTCCTGCCAAGTCTGTCTTATCTGTTCTTGTGTCATATACTTATGAAATTTTTGATTGTTTACGCCAACGTTCCCTTATACGGTGTAGCCGCAGACCTATATTGTTCTTACTCATACCCACCACTTCGGCTATCTCGTCATAACTCCGCTCATCAAGCCACATCGTAACTATCGCTTTGTCGATTGGAGAAAGCTCTGAAATAAGTCTGTGTAAAGTCTCGAACCTCTCACGCAGTCCCTCATCCTCCTTCTCCTCAGGAATGTCAAAGGGCATTGTGTCAAGACGTTCCGTAGCAGGTCGTCTGCTGCGCCTTCTCACCGTAGACACACACGTATTCAAAGTCACTCTATATACCCAGGTCAAAGATGATGCGTCTCCTCGAAATGTGGCTATACCCTTCCAGATATTTATAAGCACATCCTGACGAAGATCGTTATAATCTTCACTGTCGGCAGCATACGAAAAACATATCCTTGAAATCAGTGTCGAATGTGTTGCAATCAACGCCTCGAATTGCCTTTGCAGTTCCCGGGTCTTCTCCACATCGCCAAGCGCAACGCTCAGACTCATCCACATTCCTCGTAGCCACCATCCGACATATGGCCATAATTCCTGAAGCCAACTCCGTCTACGTGTCAAAGAAGGCATAGAAACATACTCAGCCACTACCATCACCGGCATATATAGGTTTACACTTTTCATTACTCTAATCCTGCTACAGATAGAAGTCTTATTGACCTCTTTCTTTGTTTTATCTGTATGGTTAGTCGCAATACTTCATCAAAAATTTCACTTCATCAAAAAAATTTTCTTTCTTTCCTCAAGTGCTGCTATCCGAGTCTCTTCTCTCTCAATTGCCGCTTGCGACATTACCCGTGTGACATTCGGCAACGGACGGTGTTCAAGACCTTTCCTAATAGATTCTCCCTCCTTCAATCGTTGCAAACCTTTGGCATCAACATAAGTTTCCTTAAAAATTTCCCAAATATACTCTACTGCCTCCTCCGACGGATGTACCAAGTCGGATGCATAAAACCGATAATCGCGTAAATCGTCGTTCACAATCTCATAAGCCGGAAAATAAGAGCAATTATCCAAAGCATTGCACAATTCTTCCGTAGCCAAAAGCAAAATAGCCTTCGATCGTGCATTTCCCTCAAAACCATCTTTAAGATGCCTCACAGGACTGACCGTAAATACAATCCTCAATTGTGGGTACCGTTCTTTCAATTTCGCAACCAAATCTTTCCACACCTCAACAATCTCTCTTACATTCAATCTCCGACGCTCAAACATAGCCGACGGCTGCTTATGGCAATTCGCCACCAAATATCCGTTATTCCCCGAAAGAGAGTAAGATAAAGAACTGCTATCGGAAAGATAGTAGCACCAAGCAGTGCCGAAAGTCACAAACATCACCTCAGCTTTACTCAGCAAAGAATGTAACCGTCTACTCTTTTCAACAAAAGCAAATCGTACATCCTCCACTACTTCTGCACTCATCTTCGAATCGAAAAGCCACGACCTCCACATTCCTCCGGCTTCAAACAAACTTTCCTCAAATCTCCTGCCTCCTTTTATCTCACCTATACTTTTTTCTTCATCAACTGCTACAGCCTCCCACTCACTGACCTCTTTACTTCCTCTTTTTTCTATACTAACGTTCTCTTTATCTTCTAAGTCCTCCATCATCTCCAAAGCCACTTCAAGAGCCGTAGCAATCGACAAGGGATTATAAAGCGTGCCCAACGGATTCTCCGCTTCCCATAGACAACCTCGCATTCGTGCAGCAATATTATCGGCAAAACACGAACCCAACAACACCGTCGGCTTCGATGGGTCAATCACAAACGGTGCCCTCTTCGCTACATATTCAGTCCTAAACTTCATTTCAACACCTTTTTAATATTACTAAAAGGGTGTTACCGATAATTTGGCAACACCCATTTTTTACAAAATATGAAATTCGATAATTCAGAGTTTCAGAGGAACATAGGGCAAATCAAATGCCTCAGCCACACCTTTGAATGTAACCTGGCCATCTACGATATTCACACCGTCTGCCAATCCGGGATCTTTTCGGCAAGCCTCCTGCCAACCAAGATCTGCCAAACGCAGAGCATAGGGCAATGTGGCATTTGTCAAAGCCAATGTTGATGTGTAAGGCACAGCTCCCGGTATGTTTGCGACCGCATACTGTATCACGCCGTCCACCTCATACACAGGGTCGGAATGAGTGGTGGGATGTGAAGTTTCAAAACATCCACCCTGATCTATCGCAACATCCACCATCACCGAACCGCGACGCATCGTCTTGACCATATCACGTGTAACAAGATGTGGAGCCTTGGCACCGGGAATCAACACAGAACCGATCACAAGATCAGTTGTCGGCAATTCCTCCTCTATATTATGCTGCGAACTATAAAGTGTTCTTACGTTTTTCGGCATAGTCTCTGCACAATGTCTAAGAACCGGGAGAGAAATATCAGTGATAGTCACATCCGCACCGAGTCCGGCAGCCATAAGAGCAGCGTTTCTACCTACAACTCCGGCACCGAGAATCAACACCTTAGCCGGCTTGACACCCGGTACACCACCGAGAAGCACACCCCTGCCTCCTTGCGGTTTTTCAAGGAAACGCGCACCCTCCTGAATTGACATTCTTCCTGCCACCTCCGACATAGGTATAAGCAATGGCAAAGTTCCCTGACGGTCACGCACTGTCTCATAGGCGATACATACAGCCCCTGACTTAATCATAGCTTCAGTAAGAGCGAGATCGGAGGCAAAATGGAAATAGGTAAACACCACCTGACCCTTACGCACGAGTGGATATTCGGGTTCAATCGGCTCTTTAACCTTGATTATCATCTCCCCTATAGCATACACATCCTCTATGGTAGGGAGAATTGTTGCACCGGCTTCCTCATAGGCTGCATCCTCAAAGCCTGAACCCTCACCGGCGGTATGCTGCACATACACTTCATGACCGTGAGCCACAAGTTCCTTAACTCCGGCTGGTGTAGCACCCACGCGGTTCTCATTATTCTTAATCTCCTTGGGAATTCCAATCTTCATAATCGCGCACTGATTTTAAGGTTATTACTTCAAATACACTTTAACACATTGTCACTTCAAACCCAATAAAAGGCTCTCTCAAACCTAATAAAAGCCTGTTTCAAACCCAATAGAAGGCTCTCCATATCTCAAAATGTTTTTTCGCCCACAAACATAACACTATTTTTCCACACCTCCAAAAATTCCTCCAAAAATCTTTCAAAAACCAATTCCATTCTCAAAAAAATGTCGTATATTTGTAATCTAATTACTCTCACCCATCTTTAAAAGCATCAATATGGAAATTGTATTAAAAAAGAACCAGAGTTTTCGACTTTCTGTTGACCTCATCAATCGGCTCAAACAACTCGCAAAACGTCAGAACAGAAGTCTTAACAACTATGTGGAAACACTTCTTTTTGACGCAGCATATCACGAACCTAATTCAGTGACACTGGCAGCTATGAAAGAGGCAGAGAGCAATGCTTTAAAGAATGAGCCGGCCCTCGATATGTCTTCAATTGAAGCGATGGAAAAATCAATGGGTCTATGAAGGAGCTTAAACCCACCTCACAGTACAAGAAGGACTATAAGCGATTTCGCAACAATCCTAAGAAACTCGCAAAGCTGTTTGAGATTTTAGAATTACTACGCCAAGGGAAGCCTATTCCCGAAGAGAACCGACCACATCCATTGATAGGCAACTACGTAGGTCATATGGAATGTCATATTGATAATGACTTCTTACTAATATGGTTTGACCCTAACAGTGATATGATTAGTCTGGTACGTCTTGGCTCTCATTCCGAACTGTTTGGTTAAAAAGAATTTTATTTTTGTTGAAAATAGCTATGAACCGAATGGGGAGGGAGGATGTTATAATATCAGAAAATCGAATGATGAAAGAGCTTCAATTTTCTATCGTTTCATGATGTTAGGTTAGTTTGAAAAGTATTATGGAAAACATTACGCAAGCGGTCGATGTGAATCGGCCGCTTACTTATTTGTAGACAATGCTACAAATTAATATGGATTTGTTACATTTCCTTAAACCAAGAGACATTCGCATAAGTAAAAACTACGTCCGATAATCCGATTGAGGAGATTTATCCTTAACTTTGCAACCAGCTTTATCCCTCCTCCTCGATGCTTCGTGCTTATCCTCCTCGATGCTTCGTGCTTATCCCTCCTCTTTCGATTCCTACTTTCTCAATATCTAACCGTTTATTTAATGATGAACAAGAGAAAACTCCCACTTGGCAGGATCGCAGCCATCGCTTTCTGCTCTGCTTTGACCCTCTTCTCCTTCCAAGCCGCTTCCGCACTCCCCACTACCAATGCCGCTAATCCTGCTGCAAGCAGCGCTAATTCTTCTGCAAGCGGCGCCAACACTGCGGAAGGCGTCGGCAATCCCTATCTTCCTCTTTGGGAACATCTCCCCGACGGCGAACCGCGTGTGTTTGAAGATCCTGATAACCCCGGTAAATATCGTGCCTATATTATCGGCTCACACGATCTCCGCGTAAACGAATATTGCGGACCCGACATCCGTATGTGGTCTGCCCCCGTAGAAGACCTCACTGATTGGCGTGACGAAGGTGCCATTTTCACATATCAAAAAGATGGAAAATGGGACGTGATGTTTGCCCCCGACCTCGTGGAAGTGAAAAAGAAAGACGGTAAGAAGGAATACTACCTCTATCCACATAGCCGTGGTCCGCGTCGCGAAGCTATGGTATGCAAAGGTGACCGGCCTAACGGGCCTTTCACCCCTGTTAATCTTACCCCAGACGGCTCCCAGACAGTAGAGGGGAGTATTCTCGGCTTTGACCCCTCAATCTATATCGAAGAGATAACCGATAAGAAAGATCCCGACTACGATAAGGGTTTCCGTGCCTACGGATTCTGGGGTTTCCAACACTCCAGCGCCGCCCAGCTCG
>CAMWIF010000030.1 GCA_947174225.1 uncultured Porphyromonadaceae bacterium
TAAACGATTAGACATAGCATCTGAATATAGTTTTAACATAGAAAAAGTGTCCTGTCGATAACAGGACACTTTTTCTATGTTAAAACTAACTGTTCGGTTCCTTCTTCAGTAATTCCACTATTCTTTCATATACATTCATAACTTTTTCAGAATCAGAATATAACTTAAATTATTAATCTATTTGACTTATTACTTGAAATAGTGGTTAATCTATATGAAGTTCATCCCTAAACATTTGGTCCACTTCCCCTTGATCGTTGAAGATGAACAGGAAGGAGGTGATTGTTGGAGAGCCATAAATTCCAATCCTTCTATCACCGGGTAGTATGTCACATCTGATTAGATTGTTATAAGGAGCTGAGAATTGAGCTACATACTTATACGAAGTACATTCACAATTGTGAGTACCGAATAATTCAGCCATATTATGTGAATAAATAGGAGGTGACCAAATGTATTTTTTCTCTGTTCTGTAATTGGAAATCTCTTGCTTGGTCTTATCATCGACAACATCTGCAAAGTAAAACCAGTCGAGGTCATAAATTGAATCCGATACACACAATTCATCAGGAGGATAGTAGGCTGCGAGAAGTCTGGCTGCACATTTTATTGCATCCCGTTCGGTCTTATTATTATAGCTCCCATTTTGACCGAATGCACTTAAAGAGATGCATACCATTATAAGACTAACTATTCTCATATAATTTTTCATTTTATTCAGTTTTGAATGTTCTTAACTTTGCTTGAATCACTATACAATTGACTCAGTGATTTATATATGGCTTAAAGTTAGGAAGATAAATTCGTAGAGTACGAGAATGAGCAATAAAAGTGCTTCAATCAGTATTAATGTAGTGCTTGCAAGTATGTGTCTGAAGAGGAGATGATTTATGACGGTAAGACACACGTAAGCAATCAACGTTACCACCGTTACCGTAAGAACCCCTATACCTCCTTCATATTCTTTGAGGAGGTATCTAAGACTTATAACAAATAGGAGACATTCCATATATATTACCACCAAGGCAACTCCTTTCTTGCACCATTTCCATATACTATTTTGGATACTGGTGGTATGATAGTTGGTTGAAGTTGTCATTTTATCAGTATTTATTGTAGTGCTCAACCTATTTTAACTCGTTGATACAATTTATTTTAGCTCACTAATATAGATTTAAAAGAAAGCAATAGCCCACACTAATAGTGCAAGAAGTAACTCCACAATCAGCAGACGTATGTGTGGGATATTTGGTTTATGAAACCAATCCTTTCTTGTGTAGCTTGTAACATGGTTGCCGATAGTATATACTATATATAGCAATATGGTTATAAGAAAGGTTAAAATGACATCTTTACTATGCTCTGTAAGCAGGAAGAGATAAATGAAAATACCCATTACTATAGCGAAGCCGATAAACAACCATGAGTATCCTACTGGACATCGAGATAGCTCCTTATAAAAAAGGTTAACTTGCTTCTTATATTCTACGAGTAGTTTTCTCATTTCTTATTTCCGAATATATATTTCTGGGCACACATCGTTTTTCTAAGTATATTTTCCTTGTTGAGGTTGAGTGTATTATACCTGTCTACAACCCTTAGTTGTTGCTTTAAAAACAGAAAACTATGTTACTTTTTTGGAAGTTTGGCTTTGCCGGAAGAGAAGTCGAGACTTTCGAGATATGCCAATATCTCGCCCCACTTGCCTTTATATTTTATTATGCCAGGTTCTCCAGAGAGGGTTCTCTGTTCTACATAGTACATTACAATCTCCTTAATCTTTTCGTAAGATTCCGGATAAAGTATTCTTCCTGCGGTGAGATATTCGAATACCCACGTGCTGCCAAGTTGTGGAGGTTCATTTTTGCCTTCAAGTATAGGAAGGACTTTTTCCTTATAAAAATCCTCCATTGTTTTGAAGGTGGAGAATGTGTATTCGACGCACTGTATAGTTGCCTCTCTCAACAGGGGATACATTTCGTCGAAATTAGAGCCGTCATAATCGAAGTCAAAAAAAGGATAGAAACCTATCATATCCGTGCTTACGCCCACTGTGTAGAGACCACGATGATCTCTTGTTGATCTAAAATCGAATCTCTCCCACCATTTTTCCAACACGTCGTAGCGTACATATGCAGCTGGTTGTATCGTCATGCTTATGTTGAAAGTGAAGACGTGGTATAGATGAAGCCAGTACTTGACGCCATTCACTCTCTTGACAAAAGCATATTCACTCTTCACATACTTGAAATCCTGAAGGATAGGCTCCTGTTTCAGCAATTCCACTATTCTTTCATATACATTCATATTGAGGCGTGTTTTAATTAATTATGGAAGAGGGTTAATTTGTATAAGTTAAGAGTGACTTATTAATAGTAAGGGTACAAATACGTATCTCGGAAAGAGGGCGTGTTTGAAAGTAGGGAGTGGAGGTTTCATGGTGTATAGGTTTTTATGGTGGCGAATATAAGTAAATAGTGGGATATACTCCAAATTTTTGAAAATGTTTTATAACATACTTTAGGACAAGACCTATGTTTGAGTATGAGGATAGGTTAAATTTGTAAAGAATGTAGTTTGAGGCGGGATGTGGTTTAAGGTGGGATTTAGGTGGAGGCGGGATTGAGACGGGAGATGGAATTGAGGCGTAAATGGGAAAAAAAGAACGACCTTCCCCCAAAGGTCGTTCTTTTTACGAGATGATGTCAATATGTAGGGACATCAATATGTGGATAGAGGTTAAACTGGCTACCGATTGGGTAGAGGTTAAAGTAGCTACCGATTCGGTAGAGTGATTTAGTACTCTTTCCAGGGGGTGATGCCGATCTGTTCGATGGGCTTGTTGGTGAAGGCTTTCACGTAGGCTACGGCGAGACGGGCGTTGGTGAGCAAGGGGATGTTGTGGTCGATTGCCCAGCGACGGATGCGGTAGCCGTTGGTAAGCTCACGCTTGGTGTGGTTCTTCGGGATGTTGATTACGAGGTCCACCTTGTGGCTTGCGATGAGGTCAAGCACATTCTCACCCTCCTCGTCGGGCCAGCTCACTGCCTCGGCTTCGATGCCGTTGTTGTTGAGGAACTGGGCAGTTCCGGCAGTAGCATAGATCTTGTATCCTGCCTCGAAGAGGAGACGGCAAGCCTCAAGCATATCCACCTTACCGCGCACGTCGCCTGAACTTACAAGCACACCTTTCTTCGGTACGTGGTGGCCTACGGAGATCATGGCATTGAGAAGTGCCTCGTCGAAGTCCTTGCCAAGACATCCTACCTCACCGGTAGATGACATATCCACACCCAAAACGGGGTCAGCCTTATGCAGACGTGCGAATGAGAACTGTGATGCCTTCACACCGATATAGTCGATGTCGAATGTAGAGGAATCAACTTTCTCAACCTTCTCGCCGAGCATAATGCGTGTGGCGGTGTTGATGAAGTTCTTCTTGAGTACCTTGCTGACGAAGGGGAATGAACGTGAGGCACGGAGGTTACACTCGATTACCTTCACGTAGTTGTCTTTTGCAAGGAACTGGATGTTGAAGGGACCGGAGATGTTAAGCTCTTTGGCAATCTGTGCACTGATGCGCTTGATGCGACGAGCCGTAGCCATATATATCTTCTGGGCAGGGAATACGAGGGTAGCGTCGCCTGAGTGGACACCGGCAAACTCTACGTGCTCTGAGATGGCATATTCCACAATCTCACCATTGCGTGCCACTGCGTCAAACTCAATCTCCTTGGCGTTCTGTAAGAACTCAGACACAACCACAGGATATTCCTTAGACACCTTGGCTGCTTCGTTGAGGAAGCGGTGGAGCTGGTCATAGTTGTAGCATACGTTCATAGCCGCGCCTGAAAGGACGTAGCTCGGACGCACAAGCACGGGGAAGCCAACCTCATTGATAAAGCCGTCGATTTCCTCTGTGGTGGTCATCTCCTTCCAGCGGGGCTGGTCAATGCCGAGCTGGTCGAGCATAGCCGAGAACTTGTGGCGATTCTCCGCACGGTCAATAGAAATTGGAGATGTGCCGAGCACTGGTACGTGCTGACGATAGAGCTTCATCGCAAGGTTGTTAGGTATCTGACCGCCTACGCTGACAATCACGCCACGAGGAGTCTCAAGGTCAAGGATGTCCATTACGCGCTCGAAGCTGAGTTCGTCGAAGTAGAGACGGTCACACATATCATAGTCGGTAGAGACGGTCTCAGGGTTATAGTTGATCATAATCGACTTATAACCTGACTGACGGCAGGTGTTGGCTGCGTTTACAGAACACCAGTCAAACTCCACGGAGCTACCGATGCGGTATGCACCTGAACCAAGCACAACGATGTTGTTGCCGGCGTTCATATCATAGCGGATGGCATTCTCATCAGCTCCGTAAGTTACGTAGAGGTAGTTGGTGAGTTCGGGATATTCAGAAGCCACGGTGTTGATGCGGCGCACGTGGGGAAGCACGTCGAGATTCTTACGATGGTCGCGTACGCGGAGCATAGCGCTCTCCATATTGCCTTTGGGATTCTCCACGAAACGGGCAATCTGGAAGTCGGAGAAGCCGAGACGCTTAGCCTCCTTCATCACATCCTTGGGAAGATCCTCAATCTTGTTGTAGCCTTCGAGCACACCTTTATAGCGGACGATGTTGGCAAGACGCTCGATAAACCATTTGTCGATCTTGGTAAGCTCCTCGATACGCTCCACGGTGTAGCCCTCTTCGAGAGCCTGAGCTATAGCGAAGATACGGAGGTCGGTAGGGTGGGAGAGCACTTTGTCGAGGTCGTCGAAACGGATGTCGTTGTTGCCAACGAAGCCGTGCATGCCCTGGCCGATCATACGCAGACCCTTCTGCATAATCTCCTCAAATGACTTGCCGATAGACATAATCTCGCCCACCGACTTCATAGAGCTACCGATTTCGCGGTCAACACCTACGAATTTCGAGAGGTCCCAACGCGGGATCTTCACAATCATATAATCTACGGAGGGAGCCACGTAAGCCGAGTTGGGGGTGCCCATCTCGCCTATCTGGTCGAGAGTGTAGCCGAGTGCGAGCTTGGCAGCCACGAAAGCGAGGGGATAGCCGGAAGCTTTTGAGGCGAGGGCTGATGAGCGGCTGAGACGTGCGTTGATCTCAATGATACGGTAGTCGTTTGTCTCAGCGTTGAAAGCATATTGGATATTGCACTCACCCACGATTCCGATGTGGCGCACCACCTTTGTAGCAATTTCCTCAAGCATCTTGATCTGCTCAGGTGAAAGAGATACGATAGGAGCAACGACGATTGACTCACCGGTATGAATGCCGAGGGGGTCGAAGTTCTCCATAGGAACCACGGTGAAGCAATGGTCATTTGCATCACGTATTACTTCAAACTCAATCTCTTTCCAACCTTTAAGGCTCTCCTCTACAAGGATTTGCTTGGAATAGGCGAGGGCACTTTCGCAGTGGCGACGGAACTCCTCATCATTATAGCAAATGCCTGAGCCGAGACCGCCAAGAGCGTAGCCGGAGCGCACCATCACGGGGAATCCAATGCGATGAGCCACCTCAACAGCGTCTTCAAGCGACTCCACAGCCTGCGAAACGGGAGTCTTGATGTCGATTTCGTTAAGCTTCTTTACGAAAAGGTCTCGGTCTTCAGTGATCATGATGGCTTCCACTGAAGTGCCGAGAACCTTTACTCCGTATTTATCGAGAGTCCCGTTAAGATACATTTCGGTGCCACAGTTAAGGGCTGTCTGTCCACCGAAAGCGAGGAGAATACCGTCGGGACGTTCCTTTTTAATCACCTCCTCCACGAAATATGGAGTGATAGGTAGGAAATAGACCTGATCGGCAACACCGTCGGAAGTCTGGATAGTAGCGATGTTGGGATTGATGAGCACTGATTGAATACCCTCCTCGCGCAGAGCCTTGAGAGCCTGTGAACCGGAGTAGTCAAACTCGCCCGCCTGCCCGATCTTGAGGGCACCGGAACCGAGTAGCAAAACCTTCTTCATAATGTTTTTATTCGGTTGAAATGTAATTTGGGTGCAAAATTACAAGAAATCTCTGTTTCTGACAAATTTTTGACATAATTAAAGTAAAAGGGAGCATAAATGGGCTAAAAATAATTTGTGGCCGACTCGTCTCACGACGTGTTGGCCACTTGCGCTTTAATAATTGATTTTATCAGTTCCCTAATTTTTAATTTACACCTAATTATCCATTTTTAATTCGTCGTTGTATTTGTGTTTGAGTCAGTACTCTACAGAGCGGTTAAGATAACTGTTGATGAGGTTACTGCTTCAAGCAAGAGTCGAGGTAAAGAGTAGAATCCGGAGGAGAGTAGAGGGATTCGTTATTTCGATTGCAAAATTATAAACACGTGGTAACATCTCCAAATTTTTTTCAAAAAAAGTTTAGTAAATTTTTTATGCAAACGTTTGCAATTTATGCAAACGTTTTAAAACATACATACTGTGGGTGCTTCCCGGACAAAATTAAGATGTCTAAGGGGTTAAAATAGGAGGAGAAAATGGATTTTTAGGTTGACACTAATTGGCGATCAACCCTCGTAGAAGGATAAAATTTCAATGAAAAAGATAAAAATGATAAAAAAACTTCAAAATAATTTGGTGGTTGTAATAACTATATTTAACTTTGCACTCCATCGTATGCGCTATTTTGCCTGTTGGTTATTATATCGCAGGCAATTTATCCCTATCTTCTTTTTCTAAAATTTCAGAATCAATGCCACAGTTTCCTCCGAACTCTCCCCTAAAGAGAGCCACCATAAAAGATATTGCTCAGGATCTCCAGTTGTCGCCCTCCACCGTTTCGAGGGCACTCGCCGGAGATGTCAATCTGCGACCTGAAACGAAAGAACGTATCTATGCGTCAGCCGACCGGTTGGGCTATCGTCGTAATCGTCTTGCGGTGTCGCTGAAAAAGGGGCGCACCAACATCATAGGTGTAATCATAAACGGTCTCGACAATCCCTATACTCTTGCATTC
This sequence comes from uncultured Porphyromonadaceae bacterium, assembly GCA_947174225.1. Taxonomy (GTDB): domain Bacteria; phylum Bacteroidota; class Bacteroidia; order Bacteroidales; family Muribaculaceae; genus Lepagella. The sequence continues at coordinate 6,995 of CAMWIF010000030.1, forward strand.
CTCGACGGCATTGAGGAGTATCTGCACTCCAAAGGGATTAATCTCATGGTGGGCAATTCCCGGCATGACCCGGAACGTGAACGCATCAACCTGCGTATGATGGAGGGTGCGGTGATTGACGGTCTCATAATATCTCCTGCCGACATCAAGGAGAATGAGACGGAGATGATGCATATGAAAAAGATAGGTATCCCTATCGTGTTTGTCAATAAGGTCTTGCCGGGTATTATTGCTTCTTCGGCTGTGATGGAGGCGGAGCCTACAGTTGAGAGATGTAAGGAGATGGGCACTATCTCTGCCCGTTTGGTGATGCGTAAGCTGGAGCATCCCGACCTCCCCTCGGAGCATGCCAAGTTATAAGGGGGCTGGCGGGGAGCAGAGGCTGAATTTTGGAATTGGAAATATTTTTTGTAAATTTGGCGCATAAAATGAAAATCCGAAACACCTTGAATTATTTGTTCGTATGAAAGTTATGAAGTTCGGTGGGACCTCGGTCGGCACAGTCGCGAGTCTCTCCAACGTGAAAAAAATAGTGGAGGAGACTCCGGGTCGTAAGGTTGTGGTTGTGTCGGCGCTTGGCGGCATAACCGATTTGCTTATATCCACAGCCCGTCTTGCAGTTGCCGACGATATACGTTATCTTGATTCTTATGCACGTATAGTGGAGCGACACCTGAGGGTGATCAACGGCGTTGTGCCTTCCACACGTCGTGACGCCACAGAGGCTATGGCACGTATGATGCTTGATGAATTGGCTAATATATATAAGGGTGTGATGCTCCTTCACGATCTTTCTCCACGTGCTTTAGACATAATTGTAAGCTATGGCGAACGTCTTTCGAGTGTGATTGTCGCTAATGCTATCAAGGGTGCCACACATTTCGACTCCAGGACTTTTATCCGTACCAAAAAAGATGCCCACGGTCATGATACTCTTGACTCGGAACTTACTTACCGTCTGATTAACGAGAATGTCATGGCTTATGACTGGGAAACTGCTGTGATGGGAGGTTTCATATCGTCAGACAGAAACGGTGAGGTCACTAACCTCGGACGCGGTGGCAGCGACTATACCGCCGCAATTATGGCAGCGGCATTGGATGCCGAGATTCTTGAGATATGGACTGATGTCGACGGCTTTATGACAGCCGATCCGAGAGTGATTGATAATGCCTATGTCATCGAGGAGTTGACCTTCACTGAGGCCATGGAGCTTTGCAATTTCGGTGCCAAGGTGATTTATCCCCCTACCATATACCCTGTATATCACAAGAATATCCCGATACTTGTGAAGAATACCTTTAACCCCTCTGCTCCGGGCACACTCATATCCGACCGTTGCAGTCATAAGGGAAAAGCTATTAAGGGTATTTCCTCAATCAACGACACTTGCCTTGTCACCATCACGAGTCTTTGCATGGTAGGTGTAATCGGTGTCAATTCACGTATATTCAACGCTCTCTCACGTAGAGGGGTCAGCGTGTTCCTTGTGAGCCAGGCTGCCAGTGAGAACAACACTACCATAGCAGTAAGGAATGCCGATGCTGATTTGGCAGTGGAGACCCTGCGTGAGGAGTTTGCCGCCGAACTTGCTGCCGGCACATTCAACGATATTAAGGCTGAGCCGAACCTGGCTACCATCGCCGTAGTGGGTGAGCGCATGAAGCATACCACCGGTTTGGCAGGAAAACTGTTCAATACTGTGGGCAGAAACGGTATCAACGTCATCGCCTGTGCTCAGGGAGCTTCGGAGACCAATATTTCTTTCGTGATTGAGAAGAGCAGTCTGCGTAAGGCACTCAATGTAATCCACGATTCGTTCTTCCTGTCTGAGAGCCAGGTGCTCAATGTATTCCTTGTTGGTATTGGCAATGTAGGCAGCCGCCTTCTTGCCCAGATCAGCAAGCAGCAGGAGAAGTTGCTTCAGGATAAGAACCTTCGCTTAAATGTGGTAGGCATAGCTTCAAGTAAAAGGGCGGTGTTTAACCGCGACGGCATAGATATCACTCGCTTCCGTGAGGAGCTGGAGGAGAACGGTATCCCTGCTACTCCCGAGATTATCAAAGATGAGGTGCTGAAGATGAATATCTTCAACTCTGTGTTCGTAGACTGTACTGCCTCTGCGGAAATAGCAGCTCTGTATGAGGACCTGCTTGCCCATAACGTCAACGTGGTAGCTGCCAACAAGATTGCCGCCTCTTCCGATTATCCCTCTTATATGCGCCTGAAAAAGACCGCACGCAATAAGGATGTGAAGTATCTGTTTGAGACAAACGTAGGTGCGGGGTTGCCAATCATCAATACAATCAACTCTCTCATCAACTCCGGTGATAACATCATTAAGATAGAGGCAGTGGTGTCCGGCACGCTCAACTACATTTTTAATGTGCTTGCTGAGGATGTGCCGTTGAGCCGCGCCATAGAGATGGCTAAGGAGGCGGGATATACTGAGCCTGACCCTCGTATTGACCTATCAGGGAAGGATGTGGTGCGAAAACTGGTGATTCTTGCCCGTGAAGCCGGCTATCGTGTGGAGCAGGAGGATGTGGAGAAGAAACTCTTTGTACCTGAGGAAATGTTTGAGGGGGAGGCGTCCGACTTTATCGGCAATGTGCGCCACCTCGACAAGGAATTTGAGGAGAAGAGAGCTGATGCAGCTGCCAATGGCGAACACTTCCGTTTCGTGGCAGCTCTCGATAATGGTGATGTGAGCGTAGGCTTGCGTCGGGTCGGTGCCGATCATCCCTTCTATAATCTTGCCGGCAGTAACAATGTGATTCTGCTCACTACGGAGCGTTATAAGGAATATCCGATGGTCATAAAAGGTTACGGTGCCGGAGCTGAAGTGACTGCAGCGGGAGTTTTTGCCGACATCATTAGCATTGCCAATATCCGATGAAACATATAATAGTATTAGGCGACGGTATGGCAGACGAGCCTTGTGAGGCTCTGGGGGGCTTGACTCCTCTTGAGGCTGCCGACACGCCGGCTCTTGATGAGCTGGCACGTCGCGGACGCACCGGTTTGTTGCATACTGTCCCCTCCGGTTTTCATCCCGGTTCGGAAATAGCTCATCTTTCCCTTCTAGGCTATAATTTGCCGGAGGTATTCGAGGGACGTGGCACACTTGAGGCTGCCAGTATGGGTATAGATATTGCGCCTGACGAGATGGCTATGAGATGTAATCTTATCTGTATAGCTCCTGACGGCACTATAAAGAACCATTCAGCAGGACATATCTCCAATGAGGAGGCAGCCGAGCTTATAAATTTCCTTAATGAGAGATTAGGCGACAGCCGTGCGGCTTTCTTCCCCGGCGTGAGCTACCGACATTTGCTGAAGGTGAAGAATGCCGACAAGCGTATAGACTGCACCCCTCCGCATGACGTGCCGGGCACGCCCGCGGAAGAGGTGATGCCTCGTCCTATTGTGGAGGAGGCACGTGAGACCTCGGATTACATCTCGCACCTGATTCGGGAGTCGCAGAAGTTGCTGCCTGATCATCCGGTCAACCTGAAGCGTATGGCAGAGGGCAAGGACCCTGCCAACAGCATTTGGCCCTGGAGTCCCGGTTATAAGCCTGCTATGAAGACGATGGCAGAGCTGTTTGGCATCGGAAAGGGCTATGTTATCTCTGCTGTTGACCTAATAAGGGGTCTCGGTGTTTATGCCGGTTTGGAACCGATAATTGTGGAGGGCGCCACCGGTCTTTATGACACCAACTATGAGGGTAAACTTCAGACTGCACTTGATGCGTTGCGCGGCGATGCTGATTTTGTATTCCTCCATATCGAGGCGAGTGACGAAGCAGGTCACGAAGGCGATGCTCTGTTGAAGAAGCGCACTATTGAGGATCTTGACCATCGTGTGGTCGGTCCGTTATTGGAAGCGTTGAAGGATTTCGATGAGGATGTGGCTGTGGCTCTCCTGCCCGATCATCCCACTCCTTGCCGCATACGTACTCACACCGATTCTCCTGTGCCGTTTGTGATATGGCGCAGCGACGTGGAGCCTGACGAAGTGACTGCCTACACGGAGAAGAGTGTAGCCAAAGGTGGCTACGGACTTCTGAAAGATGACGAGTTTATAAAGGAGTTTTTGCGTAGTTAGTAGTGATTGGTTAGTAGGATTTAGGATTTCCGAATCGCTTTTCGGGGGGTTCGGTGACTATTTGCGGTATTATGGTATAATCAGGTAAAAATCAAGGTAAGAAGATATATGAAATACAGAAGCACAGTGGGCAAAAGCCCGGAAGTATCCTTAGAGGAGGCTGTGGTCAAGGGACTCGCTCCCGACCGTGGACTATATATGCCGTTGGAGTTCCCTCGGCTTTCAGAGGACTTTATCAAACGTCTTCCTGAGATGCCGTTGCCCGAAATGGCATCTGAAATAGCGGTGGCTCTTTTCGGAGAAGACGTTGATAAGGATAAACTCAAGGCTCTCACTGAGGAGACAATGAATTTTCCTATACCTTTAGTGAAGGTAGCTGACAATAAATATTCGTTGGAACTTTTCCATGGGCCTACACTTGCTTTCAAGGATGTGGGTGCACGGTTTATGGCGCGTCTTCTCGGCTACTTTAACCGTAACAATAAAGATAGGCTGGTAAATGTGCTTGTGGCTACCTCCGGCGATACCGGCAGTGCCGTAGCCAACGGTTTCCTTGGGGTCGAGGGAGTAAGGGTATTTGTGCTTTACCCGAAAGGGAAGGTGAGTCCGATTCAGGAGAGCCAGTTCACTACCCTTGGACGTAATATTGTGGCACTTGAGGTTGACGGTACTTTTGACGATTGTCAGGCACTCGTGAAACAGGCGTTCTTAGATCCGGAGCTTAATGAGAAGATGATGCTCACTTCTGCAAACTCCATCAATGTGGCTCGGTTCTTACCTCAGATGTTCTATTATTTTTATGCCTATGCACAGGCTGTAAAAGCCGGGGTTAACCCCGAAAATGTGGTGGTATGCGTCCCGAGCGGTAATTTCGGCAATATCACAGCCGGCTTGATAGCAAAGAGAATGGGATTACCAATCAAATGTTTCATTGCAGCTAACAACGCCAACGACATATTCTATGAATATCTCAAGACAGGTGAGTATAAACCACGTCATTCAGTGCAGACCATTGCCAATGCTATGGATGTAGGCGATCCGAGCAATTTCGCCCGTGTGCTCGATCTCTACGCCAATGACCATGACGCCATATGTGCGGAGATAAGCAGCACTGCCTACACAGACGCGGAAATTGCTGCTACGGTTAAGTCTACACTTGAGGAGACCGGTTATCAGCTTGATCCGCACGGAGCCGTTGGCTATCGAGCTTTAACAGAACTTCTGGAACCGGGAGAGACGGGTATCTTCTTGGAAACCGCTCATCCTGCCAAATTCAAGGAGACAGTTGAAGCCATCACCGGCAAGGAAGTAGCGATACCTGAGCGTTTACAGGCGTTTATGGCTGGCACGAAGCAAAGCATCGAAATCCCCGCCGATTTCCCCT
>CAMWIF010000031.1 GCA_947174225.1 uncultured Porphyromonadaceae bacterium
AGCAGTTCTGGGTAGTGTTCTTCCTTTTCTTTATGACAGGCATCGCCATTGTGCTCTACCTCAACCAGACTCCCAACCAGCCCCGTGAGCGTGACTATGCCTTCGCCGGATCATTCTACGCCTATGCCATTTGGATCGGTATGGGTGTAGCAGGACTCTGGCGACTCCTTCTTTGGTTTATGGATCCCGAGCGCAAGAAGAACGCCGCAGCGAAGCTTGCTCCCGACGGCCAAGAGGAGCTTCAAGCCTCTTCAATTGTAGAGGAGCCGAAGAAACTCGCCCCTGCCTCACGCTACTGTGCCATCGTAGCTGCTATACTCGGACTTATCGTGCCTGCCCAGATGGTAAGCCAGACATGGGACGACCACGACCGCTCCCACCGTTTCGCCGCACGCGATTATGCTATCAACTATCTCAATAGCCTTGAGCCTAACGCAATCGTGTTCTGCAACGGCGACAACGACACATTCCCGCTCTGGTATGCCCAGGAGGTGGAGGGTGTACGTCCAGATGTGAAGATCATCAACCTCAGCTACCTCAACTCCGACTGGTATGCCAACCAGATGAGAAGCCAGTCATATGATGCAGCTCCCGTCGACTTCACGGCAACTCCCGCCGACTATGCTTATGGACGTTCTGACGTCACTATCCTCGGACGTGAGACAGCACCTGCCGACCTCCTCACAAGCCTGAAGATGGTCTATAGCGGCAACAACCGTGCCGAGAACGGCTACCCCACAATGCCAAGCTCTGTCATCAGTATCCCGGTCAATAAGGAGGCAGTGATTAAGAATGGTCTGGTGAATGTGAAAGACACCGCCGACATCGTAGACCACATCTACGTGAATCTGCGAGACACTGAGACCTACCAAAACAAGGGTTATCTGAGCCTCGGTGAGATCTTGATGCTCGACATCATAGCCACCAATGCAGCCAATGGCTGGAAACGCCCCATATATTGGGTCACTACAGTGGGCGGTGAATACCACGTGGGCTTTACTCCCTATATGCGCACCACCGGTATGGCACATCAACTCGTACCCACCATCCAGGACGGTATGCCCGCACGCACTGACCGTGCCTACGACGTTGTGAAAAACTACCGTTGGGGCGGCGCGGATGCTAAGGATGGCAAGGTGCCATATTTTGACGAGACTGCCCGACGCATGCTCCTCACCACACGTTCATCTATGCTCGATGTGGCATCAGAGCTGATTTACGAGGGAGATATAAATCCCGATAAGGCTGCTTCCACCACCGATTATAAGAAGGCTCTTGAGGTAGTTGATCTGCTTGACAATAACCTTACAGAAGCCACTGACCCCTATGATATGAGCATCGGAGCTACGCTCGGTCAGATTTACGGTGAGCTTGGTCAGGAAGACCGTCTCAACGACAAGAAACTCATTGAAAAGGGACAAAAGGTGCTATGGAACCTCTTGGAGCGTTACGCCCCCTACTTGGCTTATAACCGTGAGATGGCTATAAGCTTCGGCAGCCCCTCCCTCACAAGAGAGACCCGCTATGCCCCCTACCAGTTCTACCGCTTCGTCGAACTTTACGAGCAGTTTGGCGGCGACCCTAACGCGGTCAACGAGCTTGTGGAGAAATATGGCGTCACCCGCCAAGAGCTGAAACGTAACTATGACATTCTCATGGGACGTGCGCCGGCAAACAGTACCGCCGGAGGTGACTACGTAGATGCTACCCCCGACCAGCCGGTCGATAGCGCCACGCTCGCCGGATACGAGGAGGAACTGGCAAAGTATTGTGAGATTGCCAACGAGCTTGCATCCCTCTCACCCGAGGAGTATGCACGCAGCTCACAGGAGGAGAGGATGATCGACTCCGTGCTGCATCAGGCTTTGGAATATTATTACAGTGTGGGAGGTTCGCAGGAACGACTCAAGAAATATCCCAATTTCAATAAGCTCGACCAGGCACGTTCCCGTAAGCTCAATGAGGACTATATCAGGAATCATCCTGAATTTAACATGTGATGGAACTCGCCACACTGATTGAGTGTCCCCCACGCTGGTTTCGCTGGCTCTTTCCGGGAGCCGTTTTTCGGTTGCCGTCAGAAAATAAAGGTGAGAAACGTGTGTTTCTCACCTTCGACGACGGTCCGATTCCCGAAGTCACTCCCTGGGTGCTCGACGTTCTCGACCGCTACGGCGTGAAAGCCACTTTCTTTATGGTGGGACAGAACGTGCAGCGCAATCCCCGTCTGCTTGAAGAGGTGCGCCGACGTGGCCACAGTGTAGGCAACCACACCCTTCATCACATACAGGGGGCAAGCGCCACCACACTGCGTTATATGCGCGACGCTGCCGAGGGAGCCGACGTAACCGGCTCAAACCTCTTCCGTCCGCCTCACGGCTGGCTACGCCCCAGGCAATTGTGGGCGTTGAAGAAGCACTATCGTATCATAATGTACGACATCGTGACCCGCGACTACAGCAAACGTGTAGATGCCGCCAGAGTGATTGATAATGTACGCCGTTATTCACGTGACGGCTCTATAATAGTCTTTCACGACTCCCTGAAGAGCTTCCCGAGACTTAAGACCGCCCTCCCGAAATCAATAGAGTGGCTTCAAGCCAACGGCTATACCTTCGATACATTAAATTGAATAAAATAATTTCATATAAAAGTAAAAGTTCTGAAATATGAAGAGAGTTCTTGTTGTAGGAGCCGGGGGATTCGCCGGCGGATTTCTCGTAGCTGAGGGGCTTCGTAGAGGCTATGAGGTGTGGGCAGGTCTAAGAGCCTCCACATCACGCAAGTATCTCTCTGACCCCGCCATAAAATTTCTGGAGCTTGACTTCGATAATCCTGAGTCTCTCGCGCCCGCTTTGAGCAATGCCCTGCCTGCCGGAGAGAAATGGGATTGGATTGTCTATAACCTCGGAGCCACAAAATGTCTCAGCTTTTCCGATTTCTCAAAAATCAACTACGACTACCTGCGCTATTTCACGTCAGCTCTACAGGAGGCAGACAAGGTGCCGGAGAAGTTGCTTTATATGAGTTCGCTCTCAGCCGTCGGACCGGGAGATGAGAAAGGGGGTACACCCTTCACCGAGACTATGATACCCCATCCCAACACACGCTATGGGGCATCAAAGCTGAAAGCGGAGATGCACCTCGCTATGTGTGGCATACCGTATATAATCTTCCGCGCCACGGGCATCTACGGTCCGCGTGATAAGGATTACTTCCTGATGTTTGAATCCATTAAGAAGGGTTTCGACTTTTCTGTCGGATTCAAGCCGCAGATGCTTAGTTTCATCTACGTGGAAGACCTTGCACGTGCTGTCTACGATGCTTTGGAGAAGGCACCTGTAGGAGAGACTTTCAACGTGGCAGAGCCGCGCACCTACACCCAGAAGGAATTCCGTAAAATCGCTGCCGATGCAGTCGGTCGGCGCCACGTCATCGGAGTGGCGGTGCCGATATGGGGTGTGAAGATTGTGTCTGCCGTAGCTGAGAAATGGGGAGTGGCACGAATGAAGCCTTCCACACTCAACCGCGACAAATTCCATATTCTGAAGCAACGCAACTGGGCGGTAGACGTGTCTAAGGCACGTGATGGTTTCGGGTTCAATCCGCGTGTCTCACTTGAAGAGGGAGTCAATAAGGCGGTGGAATGGTATAAGAGGGAGGGCTGGCTATGACCCAGACCGACTCTATTGCCTTACGGCTACCCGCAGATTCCATAAGCGTCGACAGTGCGATGCCCATCTCCTCTGTCGTTGCGGATACAGTGGCGGCTCCCCACATACCGGAGCCGGCTCCGCAAGCCGCCCCCACTTCCGCAGCCACCCCGACGCAATCTGCCACTGCTCCGGCTCAGTCGCCGACCCCCGCCGCTGCGCCCGCTCATCCGGTCGTCTCGGCAGCGTCTCATTTTCCATCAGGCACTGCAGCGTTTCCGGGTTTTCAAGGACCCTTAATGCCTCTTGCCCCTGATTCGATAAATGCAGCCAACGATAGTGTAAAGCTCAAAACAAAGACCTTTGGCATGGTGCTTGACGCTCCGGAAGTGCCCACTGTGAAAGAAAGCAATTCCCGCAATATGGGAATGTCTTTCATCTTGGCAGGACTCTTCCTGCTTTTCTGCATCCTCGGACTTCGATTCCGCAACAACAGCAAATATATCTCCGCTCTACTGCATAACCTTGTAGATGTGAGGGAGCGTAGCAACGTGTTCGACGAGACGGTTAGGGAGACCGCCTTCATCGTCCTTCTCAACCTGCTTTGGAGCTGTTCGGCAGGCATTGTGCTGTGTGCCCTCTTAGCCTACACTATCCCCGCAGATCCTGCAGCAAGTTTCGGACTGCCTGCTCTCACCGCTAAACCGGCGCTATGCACGGCTGTGTGTATGGGGCTGATGATACTCTATACCTGTGGCATGGCTTTGGCTTATCTCACGGTCGGCACTGTGTTTTACGATGCCCTCCACGCTAAGATGTGGCTGAAAGGATTCTGTGCCAGTCAGGGGCTTTTAGCCATCGTGTTTTTCCCTCTCGCCCTGCTTCTGCTCTACTGTCCGCAATGGTGGCAAGAACTCCTCTGGACGGCTCTCGGATGCTTTCTAATAACCAAATTTGTATTTATTTGGAAGGGTTTTAGGATTTTTTTCACCCAATTTTCGTCGTGGGTGCTTTTTTTGTACTACCTTTGCAGTCTGGAAATAGTTCCGTTGATTCTTACCTATTGGGCTGCGTGTCAACTGTGCAGTTTGTTATAGATTTTTTAAGCAGGAAAAACACAATAACGCTCCGTGTAGATCGACATTGCCGCTCAAAGAAATGACGATGAAGATAAAGAAAATATTGGTTTCACAACCGAAGCCGGCCTCCGACAAGTCGCCTTACTACGACATCGCTGAGAAACATAATGTTGAAATTGTGTTCAGGCCATTTATTAAGGTAGAGGGTCTCTCGGCCCGAGAATTCCGCCAGTCAAAAATAAATCTGGCGGATTATACCGCTGTAATTTTCACGGCACGCACAGCTGTCGACAACTTCTTCCGCCTATGCGAGGAGATGCGTGTGAATGTGCCCGATACGATGCGTTATTTCTGCACCACCGAGGCTATAGCCCTCTATCTACAGAAATATATTGTCTACCGCAAGCGTAAAATCTCATTCGGACAGACAGGAAAGCTCACCGACCCACAATTCCTCGCCGCCGTGCAGAAAAACCATAAGGAGAAATTCCTTTTCCCGGTCAGCGACGTCCACACCGACAGCCTCCAGCCCCTGATCGATGCAAAGATTGACTTTACTCCTGCTGTGATGTATCGCACAGTGAGCAACGACTTTGAGGAGGGTGAGCCGTTCGACTATGATATGCTCCTCTTCTTCAGCCCTGCCGGAATAGATTCACTCCTGAAGAACTTCCCCGATTTCGGTAAGGAGGGCAAGCAGCCCGTAGCGATAGGCACTTTCGGAACAGCTACCGCACAGGCTGTGAAGGATGCCGGTCTGCGCCTCGACATCGAAGCCCCCACCAAGCAGACCCCTTCAATGACCGCTGCCCTCGATACATTCCTTACGGAAAACTCCAAGAAAGACTGACTTCCCCCAGTCGGCACAAACCATAAAATTCGACGATGATCAACGTAACCGAATCTCTCCTTTCCACTCTCTATCTGAAAGACACCGCGTTTCAGCGTCTGATGCAGAAACGCATATTCAATGTGCTTCTCATAGCCACACCCTATGACGCTTTTATGATGGAGGAAGACGGCCGTGTGGACGAGCAGGTATATTTTGAGTATGTCTCGCTCAACCTCTCCTCTCCTCCCCGCTTCGTAAAGGCAGCCAATTATGAGGAGGCTTATCGGGAGTTGGCTGAAAAGAACTTTGACCTGATCATCGCTATGCCGGGAGTGGACGTGAGTGAGACCTTCCGCGAAGCACATAAGATCGATACCCTCTATCCGGAGATTCCTTTTGTAGTGCTTACCCCCTTCTCGAAGGAGGTGCGCCGCCGGATCGCCAATGAGGATCTTGCCGGAGTGGATTATGTGTTCTCCTGGCTTGGCAACGTCGACCTGATTCTTGCTATAATAAAACTCATAGAAGACCGTATGAACGCCGACAACGATATTTGCGATGTCGGCGTCCAGTCGGTCTTGCTTATTGAAGATTCCATACGCTTTTATTCCTCGATACTTCCATATCTTTTTAAGTATCTCCTTAAGCAGAGCATGGAATTCTCTACCGAGGCGCTGAATGAGCATGAGGCTATGCTACGCATGCGCGGACGCCCGAAGGTGCTGCTTGCCCGCGACTATGAGGAAGCGGAGGAGCTTTTCAACAAGTATGGCGACAATATGCTTGGCATAATTTCCGACGTGCGTTTCCCCAAAGATGGCAAAAAAGATCCGGATGCCGGACTTAAGTTTGCCGCTATGGTGCGACGTAAAGATCCCTTTATGCCTATCATAATCGAGAGTCAGGAAGAAAATAACCGTCGCCGTGTGCGTGAGGGGGGCTTTGTCTTTCTCGACAAGAATTCCAAGACGCTCCCCCAAGAGCTTCGTGACGCGGTGGAGAAGCATTTCGGCTTCGGCGATTTCATAGTGAAGGATCCCTCCACAGGTATGGAGATTATGCGCATCCATGACCTCAAGGCTCTTCAGAATAATATCTTTAATATCCCTGCTGAGTCGCTGTTCTATCATTGCAGCAGCAACGATGTGTCGCGCTGGCTTTATTCACGTGCTCTCTTCCCTATAGCGGAGGTGGTGAAGAACCATCATACATCACGCCTTGACGAAGTGCCCAATGTGAGGAAACTCATATTCGAGAGCATCGTGAAATATCGCCGTATGAAAAACCGTGGCGTTGTGGCAGTGTTCAAGAAAGACCGTTTCGACCATTACAGCAACTTCGCCCGCATCGGTGAGGGTTCGCTCGGTGGCAAAGGGCGTGGCCTCGCTTTCATCGATCAGATTATAAAGCGCAATCCCATCTGCGACGATTTCCATGGGGTTCAGATCACCATACCGCGCACCGTAGTGCTTTGTACCGACATCTTCGACCAGTTTATGGAGACTAACAATCTCTATCCTATAGCGCTCTCCGACCGTCCCGACGATGAGATTCTTCGGTGCTTCCTTGCCGCACGTCTCCCCGACATGCTCATTGATAATTTCAAGGCTCTGTTTGATGTGATCGACAAGCCCTTGGCAGTGCGCAGCTCATCCCTGCTCGAAGACTCCCATTACCAGCCCTTCGCCGGCATTTACTCCACGTATATGATTCCGCATCTCAAAGATACGGATGTGATGTTGCGTATGCTGTGCGACGCTGTGAAGAGTGTCTATGCCTCCGTGTTCTTTGCCGATTCCAAGGCATATATGAACGCCACGAGCAATGTGATCGACCAGGAAAAGATGGCTATAATTCTCCAGGAAGTAGTAGGCGAGGATCATCAGGGATTCTATTATCCGAGCTTTTCCGGAGTAGGACGTTCCATCAATTATTATCCCCTTAACCACGAGGTGGCGGAAGACGGTGTGGCAGAAGTGGCTGCCGGGCTTGGTAAGTATATAGTAGACGGAGGGCTTGCCCTGCGTTTCTCCCCACGTCATCCCGAGCATGTGCTACAGACTTCCACCGTGGAATTGGCTCTGCGCGACACACAGCGCACGCTTTATGCCCTGCCTGACATTCCTCCGAGAAGCGAGGATTTCAAGACCGATGACGGCTTCAATATCGTGAAGATTCCTGTGGCTGACGCTTTCAAGACCGGGGCATTGAAGTATCTTGTATCCACTTTCGACTTCAACGACCGTATGATCCGTGACTCAGGCTTCGGACCGGGACGTAAGATTGTCACCTTCGCCAATATTCTTCGCCAGAAAGTATATCCTTTGGCTGAGGCACTCGACTTTATGCTCACCACCGGACAATATGCCATGGGTCGTCCCGTGGAAATAGAGTTTGCGGGCTTAGTGCGTCCGGATGCCAACTCCTCTGATAAGAAGGGCATGCTATATTGGCTTCAGATACGTCCGATAGTCGATAAAAAGGAAATGCTTGACGATTCCGTGATGGATGTGGACGACTCCAAGCTTCTGCTACGTTCCGAGACAGCTCTCGGCCATGGAGTAATGGACGGGGTTCGCACTGTGGTATATGTGAAGCCGAAGACCTTCAACAGCGCACGTAATCCGGAGGTGGCACGTGAAATTGAAAAGATTAACCGTGATCTCATCAACGAATCAGAGCCATATATACTCATAGGACCCGGACGCTGGGGTTCCTCCGATTCAGCTCTCGGTATCCCTGTAAGATGGCCTCAGATTGCCGGGGCACGTCTAATTGTGGAATCAGCTCTTCCCGGCTATCACATAGAGCCCTCGCAGGGCACACATTTCTTCCAAAACCTCACATCTTTCGGTGTAGGTTATTTTACAGTCGATCCGGTACACGGTCAAGGCATATTCGATGCCGATTACCTTGACTCTATTCCTGCCATATATGAGAGCGACACGGTTAGGATAGTGCAGTTTGCCCAACCCCTTACCATTGCCATCAACGGACGTAAGAGCACCGGAATTGTAGTTAAACCAGATCTATCCGAAGCCTCCGAGGATAATGAGGCTGACATAATCAATCAGCAGAGTGAATAATGGCGGGAGGCTATTGCTTGAAATGGACCTCCTGGCGTGTGTGGCTGCATCCCTTCAAAGCACGCCAACGCCTCGAAGAAGCCGACCAAATGGAAAACGATCTTCAAAAACGTCTTGACGAAACCATAAAGCTCCTTGACCGCCAACGCAAGGAAGCATCTATACAGACTTTCAGGGCAGCGGAGCTATCCCGCCAATTGGCGGATACGGAGAAACGTCTCACCGAGCAGCACCGTGAACTTGAGGAGACAAAGCTGCAGCTGATGAAGGCTATGGATTCCCTTGCCGAACATAAGTCGATTGACGAGAAACTGAGGGAATTTGACCGTGAGCTTTCAAAAGTGGAGGCTATGAAACGTGGGTATGAAAAACGCATATCCGAACTTGAGGCGCGCCTTGCAGATGCCCGTAAACGTCTTGCAGAGGCGGATGACAATGAGCTGGTGGAGCCGATAGATATGTTGGAGGCGGCTCGGCAACGTGCGCTTGTACGCAAACGGATGGAGCTTAATGACCAGAAACCGGTTGTCGCCCCGCCGTCAGCCACTCCTACCCCAGCTCCTTTTGTTCCCGTCGAGGAAGAAATTCGTCCTGAAATACCTGAGCCACTTCAGGAACCCCCGAAGACAGCAGCCGCTTATCTGGCGGGAATAGAAAAAAAAGCCAATCGTGCAGATGACGATTGGCTCAGCGAATTGCCTGATTTCTGATTTTTATCGTTCAATCCTCTTACGGGAGGACTGGTATCATATTAGTTCTCCACGGAGAGTGGCACTGCTTGATTCCGTGACACGCACCTTAACGAAGTCACCTGGCTTTGTGTCACCCTTTGGAAATACCACAACTTTGTTCTGGCTTGTACGCCCTACAAATTCATCGGCGCTGCGCTTTGAACGGCCTTCCACGAGCACTTCCATCACCTTACCCACATCGCGACGGTTACTTTCGGCAGAGAGTTCGTTTTGGAGAGCTATCATACGGTTCAATCTCTCTATTTTCACATCCTCAGGCACATTGTCAGGGAGATGCTTCGATGCGTAGGTGCCCGGACGCTCCGAATACTTGAACATAAACGCCGAGTCGAAGCCCGCCTCTCTCATCAAGGAAAGGGTGTCTTGGAAATCCTCCTCCGTCTCATTATGGAAGCCGGTGAAAAGGTCGGTGGAAAGACCGGCATCGGGCAGTATCCGGCGTATGGCAGCCACCCTGTCAAGATACCATTCGCGTGTATATTTGCGGTTCATGAGTTTCAGGACCTTGTCGCTACCGCTCTGTACGGGCAGATGCACATGACGCGCTATATTACCGTATTGTGCCATAGTCTCAAGCGTAGCGTCGCTCATATCCTTAGGATGAGAGGTAGTGAAGCGAATGCGCATATCTGGAGCAGCCTCAGCCACCATAGCCAACAAGCGAGGGAATGTAGTGACTGTCCCCTCTTCCGCCACATGATTATAACTATTGACATTCTGCCCCAGCAACGTCACTTCCTTGAAGCCGCGAGCGCGAAGATCTTCGAGTTCACGGAGTATGCTTTTCGGGTCGCGGCTGCGTTCACGTCCACGTGTATAAGGCACGATGCAATATGAGCAGAAGTTATTGCAGCCACGCATAATTGAGATAAAGCCACCTGTCCGGGAGGCACCCAATCTCCGGGGAAGGACATCGCGATAGGTCTCGGTGGTCGATAGGTCAATATTAATCGCCTTCGCTCCTGTCTCGGCAGCAGCCACAAGATTAGGCAGGTCAAGATAAGCGTCGGGACCCGCCACAATATCCACACCGTATTCCTCTATAAGACGCTCCTTCAGACGCTCAGCCATACACCCGATCACTCCGATGATGACATTGTGTGCTGTCTTTCTACGCAAAGCGTTCCAATAGGCAAGGCGTGAATAAATCTTCTGCTCCGCATTCTCTCTGATCGAGCAAGTATTTAGAAGCACAGCGGCAGCATCCTCGTCCTTGTCAGTAGGTTCGTAGCCTGCCATACCCATCATAGCTGCCACAACCTCCGAATCCGCCACATTCATCTGGCAGCCATAGGTCTCAATGCGCACTTTCTTCGATTCTGTGCTATTTTTTCCGGTTTTAGGCAAAAAAAACGGTTCCATATATCGATTGAATGGAATAATATAGTTACTTTTGTGCAAAATTACCATTAAATTCAATACGCTACAAATGAGTTTCCCATTTATTTCTGCTGAAGAAGCCGCAAGTCACATTAAAAACGGTGACAATGTCGCCACGTCCGGCTTTACAGCCTCGGGAACTCCTAAAGTTGTAACGGTGGCGTTGGCGGAGAAAGCTCGCCGGCTGCATGAGCAGGGAGAGCCTTTTAAAATTAACCTGTATAGCGGAGCCTCCACCAACGACTATGTAGACGGGGCTCTTACCCGCGCTGAGGCAATAAATCAGCGTATGCCTTATCAGGGCACACACGTCACCAGAGCGGCTGTCAACGAGGGTGGAATGAACTATTACGATCCCCATCTGAGCCACGTTTCGCAGGATATGCGCTATGGCTTTGTCGGTGACTTAGATGTGGCGATTATTGAGGTTACGGAAATGAATCCCTCCGGAGATGTGATTCTGGGAGCGGGACTCGGGCAAAGCCCCACCATCGTACAGATGGCGAAAAAGGTGATAATAGAATACAGCTCCTATTACCAAACCTCCTTCCGAGGATTTCACGACAATTATGTTCCTCTCGATCCGCCTCACCGCCGGGAGATACCCATCTATAAACCTTCCGACAGAATCGGAGACACTGTGCTTCACATTGACCCTAAGAAAATCGTAGGGGTTGTGCCGAGCAATGAATCGGAAAGCATACGATCTTTTACCCAACTTAACGACACTACCAGAGCCATAGGATACAATGTGGCTGATTTCCTTGCCTCAGAGATAAAGGCACGCCGTATCCCCCCGGAATTCCTACCTATCCAAAGCGGTGTGGGAAATGTGGCTAATGCCGCCCTCTATGGTCTTGCAGAACATCCGGGTATTCCACGTTTCGAGATGTTCACGGAGGTGGTGCAGGATGCAGTTATGACCCTCATGGAAGAGGGGAAATGCAGTTTTGCCTCTACGTGTGCTTTGGCATTCTCCGATGATGCCATGCTGAAGTTTATGGATGAAATTGACTTCTATCGCGACAAGTTGCTTATGCGACCGAGCGAGATATCGAATCATCCCGAGATTGTGCGCCGGTTAGGACTGTTGGCAATGAACACTGCCTTGGAATGTGATATTTTCGGCTTCATTAACTCCACACATATCAATGGCACCTATATGATGAACGGCATTGGAGGTTCGGGAGATTTCTGCCGTAATGCCTTCCTCTCGATTTTCCTATGTCCCTCCATTCAGAAAGGAGGACGCATATCTGCCATAGTGCCGATGGTAAGTCACGTTGACCACACCGATCATTGCGCTCGTGTGATAGTGACTGAGCAGGGAGTGGCTGACCTCCGAGGCAAAGATCCTCGTCAGCGTGCCTACCATATCATTGAGAACTGTGTTCATCCCGACTATAAGGACATAATGTGGGATTACCTTAAAATAGCCTCCAAAGCTCATATGCCGCACAATCTCCGTGCTGCCTTTGCCCTACACCAGACTTACCAAGAAAGTGGCGATATGCGCCTTGTAGACTTCTCCCGCTTCATTTAAAAGCGCATGGGAAGTGCTTCAGAAATTTATTCATATATCACCTAACAATAAAAAAGAAGAGCCGGGTCAAATGATCCGGCTCTTTCTAAGGGGGCGATTACCTAC
>CAMWIF010000032.1 GCA_947174225.1 uncultured Porphyromonadaceae bacterium
GCTTTTATCATTTCGTATGTTAAAATAATTTCTATGTAAAATAATAATGAGCCGCATCCCCAAAGATGCGGCTCATTATTATTTTAGCAGTATTAGCGGGAATTTTAATACTATTGGACAATGCTTTCGGTAGAAGACAATGCCTTCACTATAATACACTGTTTTCGGTAGAAGACAATGCTTTTAGGAGAAGGATTTACTGCTTCACGAGGGTGCAGGTGTAGGGGATTTGGCTGAGGTCAAGTGTAACCTCGTAGGTGCCTTCACCGGGTGAGGGAATGTTGTCACCACCTTGGCTAAGCTCAGTGAGCTTACCACCCAAGTTAACTGCCCAATCATCATTAGCACGGAACTTGAACTCACCAGCGCCGAAAGCAACCACACCCTTCCATACGAGGTAATTATCGGAAGTAAGAGCGGTAGAACCATTCCAACCGTCAGGAGTGGCATCACCAATCACACCGATTGTGCTTACATAGTAGGTAGTGTAAGTAAGCTCCTCGACATTTGCAGTACACCAGTAGAGACCTTCGGGAGAAACACTAAGATTACCGCCGTCAGTAGAAAGAGTTCCCGGTTCCTCGCCTTCGCCATAGTTAGTGCCATCCCAGTTGGGCGCATCAGAGAACTTGAATTCGCCACCAAGCACAGCATATCCGCTATAATGAATTGCATCTAAGCAGTAAAGGGGACGTGATGCCGCCTGATTCCAATCGTTGGTAGCACCCGGGGTGTAAAGGTATGCGTAACGCACTTCCGGTTTTACTTTCATAGTGTAAGGACCGGCATAATCAGTGGGACCACCGATAATAGCCTCCTGCTTACCAATAATAGCCTTGGCAAGAACTCTCACCTTAATCTCCTTTTCATCGGGAGAGGTAGAGATATTATTGAAATAAATATCTTCAAGTTCAGCAGGTGATATAAGGACATTATATGCCTCCTCATCTACAACCTTCTCAGCAGAAGAAGAGAGAGAATAAGAGGTGACAAAATCATCAGCGGATATTTCCACATCACCACCAAGTGTGCATCCGGCAGGAAGTTCAGCTACAGCTTTCACAGTCGCCACTGTAATTGACTCCCCGGCAGCCTGAAGCTCCGTAAGGTCGTAGACCCCGGCATTCAGATCACCACTAACAGTCACATCGGATGCCTTAAAAAGAGACTCCTGAGGATTGGTCTGCGGCGCGGGATTCGGCTCCTTGTAGTCATCGCAAGCAGCGAAAGAGAGGGCGAACATTGCAGCCAGACCGTATAATGCTATTTTTTTCATTGTAATTCAATTGGAATAAGCGGGGAGCAGAAATCTGCTGACAGCCAACTTCGGCTCCCCGTTAATTAATATTACTCAAAATTGACTGTCACTGTACTATTGTTAGTATCAACCGTGATGTTGATAGTGCCGTCATTCTCGATATCAAATGCGTAGTTACCCTTACCGTCAACATAAGAGCCGGAATAAGTACCGTTGGTGAGAGTGCAAGCCACATCACCGTCATCTGCCTGAGCACCAAACTGAGTATCATTGTCCCAATCTGCATCAGTAAGCTCCTTACAGAAACGGAAGTTTACGTGTCCGGCACTTACATGCCATGAACCTGTATAGATTCCGCTGTTACTTCTGTCGGCAAGACGATAGTCAGCATAAGCTGCCTCATTGGATATGCCGGGAGCATTCCAACCGCTGATAGAACCAACCAGATAGATATATTTAGTCACAACCACCTCGGCTGCACCGGCAGTACAAGTGAGGGTGATGTTCTTCATATCGCTCATATCCAGTGTGATTGTCATCTCGCCGCCGGGCCAGTTGGGGAAGCTGAATGAACCCTTACCTTTGACAACAGCACTTGTGAATGTATTGCCGTCAAAATCAAAATCAGTAGCCTCGTCAGCCACCTGATAACCATAAGAGTCATTCTCCCAGCCGGTAAGCTCAGTATAGAAACGGAATGTTGCAGAACCTGCGGGTATATCGAATACGCCGGAATAAACATTAGAACCGATAGCATCCTTCGGCTCGAAGAGACGCCAAGGAGCATAATGCTCGGCATTGCCCTCTGTAGGACCAGCCCAACCCTCGGGAGCACCTACGAGATAGATGTAACCCGGAACAGGCACAGCGAAATATCCCTTGATATTATTATAGGCTACAACGTTGGAAATGATCTTTGAACCTTCCACATCAGGAATTTCGCAGACACCACGGAAGTAGACTTTCTTATAAGGAATATCACCGCCGGGGAAAGTGGCATTGAAAGTCTCCTCATCAGTGACACCGAGCAGCTCCATAAGACCGAGAGCCACTTGACTCTGAGGAATCTCCATACGTGCAAGAGTCTTGGAAGAGGGAGTAAGGTCGTATGCCGTAGCAAAGTCTTCCGAAAGCGACATCTGGGCACTGTACTGTGCAATTGTAGCCACTCCGTAGTCAGGCTGAGAAGAAACAAGTTCAAGCACATTACCAGCCTGAAGATCAATATACTGATCCTGCATAGTTGGCACATTCAGCACATATTTGGTCGGTGTCTGCAAAACCGGATCGCGGTCTTGTGAGCATGAAGCCAGGCCGAAGATGGCACATGCAACCGCTGTATATTTTAATATTCTTTTCATAATTCTTCAGATTCTACGATTAATAGCCGGGGTTCTGAACATAGCCGTTGCGTGCAGCTGTAGTGCTGGGGAGAGGATATACCGTGAATGCCTCAGAGAAGTCGGTACCATTGCGCACCTGACCCTTCCATGACCAAGTATAACCGGAAATCCATTTTCCATAACGGATAAGGTCGCTACGACGGATGCACTCTGTGTAAAGCTCACGGCAACGCTCATCCTGAAGTTGCACAAGATTAAGATTTGCATCAATGTCGGGGAGACCGGCACGTTTACGGATATAGTTTACATAAGTGAGTGCCTTTGCACGGTCACCGCCACCATTAAGAGCAGCCTCAGCAGCTGAGAGATAAATCTCTGCAAGACGAATCATAGCATAGTCGCCACCAAGCTGGTCGGTAGCAGCAGGAGAGCTTGCCTGGTTCTCACCGTTATCATCCTGATACCAGTTGTTGTACTTCACAGCAAGATAACCGTTATTACCCCAATCAGCCTGATTAAGGGATATGTTCTGAACATTGAAGCCATCTTTTGAAGTCTTCCAATATTTCACACGCACGTCATCACTCTGCGACATATCAACATCCTTCCAGTTGAATTTCTCAACAAATTCAGGGCGAGTCACGATACACTTCCAACCGTTGTTGGAATTGTAATCTGCGATATGACAGGTATAATCAGCATCATCGGAAGAGTCACCAATCCAAGCATTGCACATGAAAGTGGCATTAGCATAAGACATCAAGCCTCTACCTTCAGGGTCAAGAGATGTGTGATGTTGAGGAATAGTCCAAATAATCTCCTTAGCACCGTTCTCCTTGCAAGATACATAACTTGAGTTGTTGGAGCCGAAGTTTTGGAAATAATTCTGGCAAAGACCGGTATTATCCATACCTCCCTTACCGAGACGGGAAATAATACTCTCAGCATGCTGATAGCACTTGTCCCAAGCAGCGGTTCCGGTATAGACCTCGGCATTGAGATAAAACTTCACGAGGATTGCCTCAGCCACATCAAGACCAACCTGACCGTATGCCGGCATATTGTTGGGATCATTAGCCTTATACCAATCTACAATTTCTTCAAGGTCAGTCACAACCTTCTCATACACTAAGCGACGACCTTCGCTAAAGTTGGTAGAGAGCTGGGGTGCAACAGAACCCATGGCTATGCTTTCATCAGCATAGGGCACATTGCCGAAATTATCGATGGCATACCAGTAGGCACCTGCACGCATGATGCGAGCCTGACGGATATATTCGTCAGCGAGAGCCTGCAACTCGGGAGTGTCGAGATTGAAGTACCCGGCATTCACAGTCTGGATAAACTGATTGCACATCGCAATGTTGATGTAAAGGCGTGAGTAAGTACCCATCACAACAGTGTTAGCAGCAGGAACAAGACCGTACTGAATTGTGCCGTAATCAGTATCACTCGGTATCCATGAACCCTCATCGGAGTTACATTCCTCAAGGATCCACATAGCGCGTTGGAAGGTAGACATACCACCGTCGAAATTCTTCACAGCGGCATCGCCGTTGGCACCATAAGTGGCATACTGCAAATACACACCTGCTATTGCCTTTTCGAGATAGCCTTTCGGATCATCCTTAAAAAGACCCGGAGTGAGTTCGTTGGGGTTTGTCGGGGTGAGGTCGAGATCGCCTACGCAGCTTCCTAAGGAAAGAGTGGCTGCCAGCATCGAGCCTGCAAGGAAAAATTTATTTATTTTCATCTTAATTCTTTACTTTAGATTAGAAAGTTGCAATCAGACCAATAGTGAAGCTGACGGGACGCGGATAAACGTTGTTGTCGATACCGTCGAACACTTCCGGGTCAAGACCTTTATATTTTGTAATCACAAATGGGTTCTGTACTGCGCCGTAAAGACGGAGACGGAGGTTGTCTTGGAAGAGATCAGGCCATGTGTAGCCAAGAGTGATATTATCGCAACGGAGGAACGATGCGTTCTCTACGAAGTAGTCGCTCAGAGGCTCCGGCTTACCTGCGAAGATATACTCATCACGCATAAGGTTGTTCAGACCATAAGAGTCAACTGATCCGAGGTTAGTACGTGCGTAACGCGGTCCGTTATATACATAGTTGCCAAAGTTAGCACGAAGAGCGAAAGAGAGATCCCAATTCTTATAGCTGAAGTTATTGTTCCAAGTAAGTGTCACCTTAGGTTCGGGTGAGTGGAATTTGATAAGGTCATCGTCGTTGATTACGCCGTCGGCATTCTGGTCAACGAATAGATCGGGAATCGGGTTGCCGTCATTGTCGTACACCTGCTGATAAACGAGGTATGTGAAGGCAGGTTCGCCTACGAGATGCCACTGGAGGTGACCACCTACACCTACAGGCACGTCACGTGCAGAGATGGCGTCGGTCTCGGCATTTCCGGTGAGGGCAGTAATCTTGTTACGGTTCCAACCTACGTTGACACTTGTGCTCCATGTGAAGTCCTGATTCTGAATCGGACGACCACCGATAGTAGCTTCAATACCGTAGTTGCGGAGAGTACCGATATTGGTGGTCATGTAGTTTGAGGTGTTCATACCGAGTGCGGGTGCCCAAGCAAGAAGGTCTTTGGTGTCACGCAGATACCAGTCGAACACGAAAGTAAGGCGGTTGTTGAAGAACCCGAGGTCAAGACCGGCATTCCAAGTTGTGGTAGTCTCCCACTTGATATTAGAGTCGTAAGCCTGGGGATAAAGAGGCTCAATCCACTGGCCGTTCCATACATACTGGAAGCCGTTCTGATATGAGTTCTGGTAGATAGGCATATAAGGGAAGAAACCACCTATATCCTGCTGACCTGTCTGACCCCAACCGAGGCGAAGCTTAAACTCGTCGAGATTTGCATAGTCGCGGAGACCGAAGTTATTGTTGATCTTCCAACCGAGAGCCAAAGAGGGGAAGAGACTCCAACGTGTGTTTTTAGAGAAGCGGGAAGAACCGTCATCACGAAGAGTGAAAGTGAAGAGATAAGTGTCGTCGAATGTGTAGTTCAAACGTCCGAAGAATGACACGAGCTGAAGAGGATTGCTCCATACGCTCTTGGGAGAATAATTCACAACCTCACCAATTGCATTGTGAGTGTTGGTGTTCATAGTGTAAGCACCGTTCTCATAGCTGAAGCCGTTCTGACCGTTGGCATTGACGAAACCGAGAGAGTTTACATAGCTCTGAGAATGGCCAAGATAAGACATTCTCTGCCAAGAGTAACCTACCATCACGTCAACATTTGACTTGATTTCCTCAAATTCCTTCTTATAGTTCAGATAGAAATCCAGAAGAGTATTTCTCTGAAGCTCCCACCACTTATAGAGAGTGGCTGCACCGGCTGCGTTATTATTCAGCAAGCCGTCGTTCTGCCATGCGAATACTGAGTTGGCTGCTGTGATTGACCTTGCGACATTCTTGGAAACCTGATAACCGAGATTGAGATTGAGGTGAAGGTCAGGGAGGAAATGAAGAGCATAGTCAAGCTGAAGATTACCGGATGAAGACCAAGTATCGTTATGACCATCCTTATCATAGAGCATAGCCAGCGGGTTCTCTGATGCGTTGCGGTCGAATGTTCCGCCGGGAGCATAGTTGTAGTAGCCATTATAAAGCATCAAGCCGGTGTTGCCACCCATAGCGATGTTAGTGTATATAGGCTTTGTGGGGTCGAAAGAGGAAGCAGCACCGATAGCACCTTGATCAGCATTATGGGTGCGTCCGAAAGTACCGTTTACATTAACGTTTACTGACAGATGATCATCAAGGAATTTAGGGGTTAAGCTGAAACCGGCAGTAACACGCTGCATATTTGAGGTTTTCAAGATACCCTCAGAATTAGTGTAACCTGCATTGACACGATAAGGAAGGAAACCCGCCTTACCTGCTACAGAAATATTGTAATCTTGAGAAATTGATGTGCGGAGCACCTCTTTCTGCCAATCAGTATTGTACATCTCTCCCTTATAACCGAGCTGGTCGATTGTGGAGGCGCCCATATGATTCTTTACATAGTCGGCAAATTCCGGACCATTCATAAGATTCAGAGTCTTACGAGCAGTGTTAACACTCATATTTGCAGAGAAGTTAACAACCGGCTTACCACCTTTACCTTTCTTAGTGGTAATGATGATTACACCGTTTGATGCACGAGAACCGTAAATAGCTGTAGCAGAAGCATCCTTAAGCACTGTCATGCTTTCGATGTCATTAGGATTAACCATTGTAAGAGCGCTCATACCGCCGCCCTGGGTCTGGTTGGTCATAGGCACACCGTCAATCACAATCAGAGGGTCATTGGAGGCGTTCAAAGAGGAACCACCACGGATACGGATTGTAGCGCCACCTGTAGGATCACCACCATTAGTTGTTACAACCACACCGGGGCTGGCACCTACGAGAAGATCCTGAGCGGATGTAGAGATACCGGCATCAATCTCATCAGGTTTAATAACCGAAACAGAGCCTGTAGCGTCTGATTTCTTAACCGTACCATAACCAATTACCACTGCTTCCTGGAGCATTGTAGCGTTCTGTCCAAGAGTGATCTTGATCTCAGTGCGACCGTCAACAGGCACTTCCTGGGCATCATAACCAATGTAACTAACTACAAGAGTGGCATCCGGAGCAACATTTAATGTGAAGTTGCCGTCGATGTCTGTCGCCGTACCGTTGGCTGTACCTTTCTCCATTACGGTAGCACCGATCAGGGGTTCGCCAGTCTCATCATCCACGTAACCGTGAACGGTGATCTTCTGCGCGAAGCCGGGAAGCGCGAGACTCAGCACCAACGCCATAGTCAGCCACAGCTTCCTGTTCAGATGAAAACAGATGTTCTTCATGCAAGAATTTTTTAGTTGTTATTAATTGAGTATTTGTATTTCAGGTTAAATCATCAGCAGGTGATCAGCCGACATACAATCCTCCCTCAGAAGATATTATTTCAATCCGGATGAGTCTCTACCCTATCCGCTTGACCTATCCTGTAAGGCCGATCATATGTCTACAAATTTAGTTAAGCATTGTCATGGCTTCTGCCATCTTTTATTGTTGGATTTTAATGCCTTTGGTTATGGTTGGAGAGTTTTTCTTCAATGCAGTCATTAAAATCAGCGCAAAAATAAGAATTAATTTATTTTCACATATATTAATACATTTACATTAACATTGTTAATTAACAAAATTAACATCCGCTCCTTTAAGTGTGAATTTTACACTTTTGAAGAGGACTGCCTCACGGCAACCCTCTTCCTACGGTATGTGCATTTAATCAAAAAAGGTTATTCGTTACGTCAATGTTTGTAGTCGGTAATATAAGTTTTCCCTGTATTATTTTCTTTGTTTATATTACCTTAATTCGCATCCGATAGTTCAGACGCTTCACATATTTTAATCATTATTTACCCTAATAAATCCTTCCTTTCAACGCCACGACTTTATCACTTTACTCCTTACAGCTGCTACATTGACCGCCATCATGATGACCGACAGCACAAAGCCTACGGTCAATCCGAGCCACCATCCACCCGTGGCGGCACCGAGTCCCCTTAGCGCTCCTATATAATATTGACGTAGCACCATACCGCCAACTGCTGCCAAAACATATGCCAACGCAGTTGCCCACACCACAATCCTGACATATGGAGCACTGACCTCGCTCAAAGGGCAACCCAACATCAGAAGCGAGTGAAGTTTGTCACGGTTCTTCTCCATAAGCAACGACATGGAAAGCAGCAGGATGAAGAACGAGAGAACGGTAATGACTATACCGATAGCCAACACAATTGCTGCCACAACATTCAGCAGATAAGAGGCGGAACTGTTGCTCTTATCGCCCGCGACCTCAAGGTTATTCGACTCAAGATATTCCTTTATAGCCACGTCGCCCGGACTGCTCACATCTATTATAAGGCGTGAAGGAGCCGACTCAGCTCCAGAACCGAGCTGCTGATTGCTCCATTTCATAAAGCTTTCGGGCACAAGGATAGTGTTGAGCCGATTAGAAAGTCCAACCACATGACCTGTAAAGTCACTCATTCTGCGTCCGTCGTCAGAGGTAAGGGTCAGTTTCAGAGGGATTCCACTCAAAATGTTTTCTGACATCTGGGGAAGACCTGCCGACCCTGCAAAGCCAAAGTTGTAGAGAGCAAGGTAATCTTTAGATATGATTATGGGCACATCGCCGCTACGCTCGTCGAATGTCCAGTCGCTTCCGGCAGCATCCACAAAACGGTCGGGCACAGCCTCAAAGAATAACATAGTCGACATACCTCGCCCACCCTGAGCCACTGAAGCCCATATCCTATAGTCGGCAGAGGTAAAATCGCCCACTTCCCTCACCCAAGGCTGCTCCTTAAGCTGCTCTATCTCCTCTTTTGTAAAGGCAGACGCACTGCTATCCCAAGCGTTGGCAGTGGAGACAACCTTGTTGACCACTAAAATATCGTTATTGATAAAACTGTCGTCAGAAGTCCAAAGCGACCGCGCATCCTCATAAAACTGCAAACCTCCCACAATTATGAGGAGACCCAAGAAATTTGAAAGTATGAAGCCGGCTATGCGCGACGACGATGTGTTTTTCCGCAACAGACGTGTTATCAGTTTCATATTCACAGTTTAAGAGTTATGCTCTCCTCTATAAGGAGATGATTGCCTACGGAGGTAGCTATTATTCCGGCTCCTTGGCGTGATGCCTCATCCATAATCATACGCGCCGCTTTCCGGTTATTCTCCTCATCGAGATGACTCACCGGCTCGTCAAGAAGAATGAAATCGAAAGGCTGACAAAGAGAACGTATTATTCCCACCCGCTGCTGCTGCCCTATCGACATCCTCCCCACAGGGTAATCGCGACGCGAATCTATGCCCAACTCGTGAAGCCACTCCTCAATCCTACCGATTTCGACGTGATTAGTAAGAGAATTCTTCAGCACAATGTTCTGCATAGCCGTCAACTCCGGAAACAGCGACAACTCCTGCGGAAGATAGGCGAGGTTTCTGCGTCGAAGCTCCTGCCATTTATCTATGGGGAGGGTAGCGACATCTGTATCGTTGAAGCGCAGCGTACCCTCATAGTCGATGCGTGAGCCGAAGATATATGCACACATCGACGACTTGCCTCCACCGCTGGCAGCTTCGACACGGTAATATTCACCCCGGCGAAACGTAAGGTCACTTCGCCATACATCAGAAACAGGGATGCTTTCCGAGATAAATACCCTCGGCAGCATCCCTGTAAATCGGATTGTGTCTATCTGCATCTATTATTGATGATTTTGCTTAAGACCGTTTCGGTTTTACTGTAGCTTGGCGGATGCCTCGCGAATCCTGCGCATCGCCTCGCGGATATTATCGTCGGAAGTGGCATAGCTCAGCCGCATATAGCCGGGGGCACAGAATGCCTCACCGTCAACGCAAGCCACGTGAGCCTCCTCAAGGAGATACATCACATAGTCGCCGCTGCTCTTTATCTCACGATCGCCATACTTCTTACCTACATATGAGCTTACTTCAGGGAAAAGATAGAAAGCACCCTGCGGCACGTTGGTAACCCAACCGGGAATCTCCTTTGCCAAGCCCACAATAAGATCGCGACGACGCTCGAATGCCTGACGCATCTTCTCCACACACTCTTGCGGACCGTCGTAGGCTGCCTCGGCTGCTTTCTGCGCAATTGAGGAAGCACCGGAAGTATACTGTCCCTGAAGTTTTGTCACTGCCTTAGCCACAGCCAACGGACCTGCCATATAGCCGATGCGCCAACCGGTCATTGCATAAGCCTTCGACACACCGTTGACAATGATAACACGGTCGCGGACATTCTCAAATTCACAGATGCTATGCACCTCGTCAACGAAGTTGATATGCTCATATATATCGTCGGCAAGGATCATAATGTCGGGATATTTGGCAAGCACATCGGCAAGACCCTTAAGCTCGTCGTAGCTATATACGCTTCCTGTGGGATTCGAAGGAGAGTTAAGCATAATCATACGGGTCTTAGGGGTAATGGCTGCCTCAAGCTGTGCAGGGGTAATCTTGAAATTCTGCTCTACACCTGCATATACCTCAACTGTCACACCCTCGGCAAGCTTCACCATCTCGACATAGCTCACCCACGCCGGCACGGGTATTATCACCTCGTCGCCCGGATTGATGCAGGCGAGAAGCACGTTGCAGAGTTCCTGCTTGGCACCGTTGCCCACCACAATCTGCTCAGGGGCGTATTCTACATGGTTCTCACGGAGAAGCTTAGCGGATATAGCCTTGCGGAGTGAGAGGTAGCCCGGCACCGGGGTATAGCGGGAGTAATTCTCATCCACAGCCTTTTTTGCAGCCTCCTTTATGAAATCGGGAGTATTGAAATCGGGTTCGCCTACCGACATGTTGATTACATCTACACCGGCTGCCTTAAGCTCGGCACTTTTCTGCGACATAGCCAAAGTGGCAGAGGGAGAAAGTGCCTGAATGCGTTGTGAAATTTGAATCATTGATTCTTTTTGTTAGGAAAGTGTAAAATTTTCTGCGAAATTAGCTATTAAATATGATTAGACAAAAATTATTTGGGCTAAAGATAAAAATTTCTTACCTTTGGGCGTTATTTTAACGGTTTGTATGCCTTATGGGCACCGAACCTGTTAACTCAGCTATCTTCGCACATGAAATAAAACAAATCATATGAAGAAAACCGTCATTTCCGTAAAGACGCTGGGCATTGCCCTGCTCTGCGCGTTTGTCGCGCTTATCCCCTCTCTCACATCCTGCCAGAAAGACAAGACAGCAGATGTAAACGAACTTCTCTCTACGGTACCCTCCTCAGCCGGTGTTGTCGTAGGGTTTAACCTCAACGCTCTCCTTGAAAAGGCGGGATGCAAGGTGGAAGGTTCTTCCATCACACCCGGCAAGGAATTACAGGAGATTCTCGCTTCATCTGAGTCATCATCGAGCCAGGCAAAAGAGTCAATAAAGATGATTCTTTCAGGAGAAAGTGGCATTGACCCTGTAGGCGCCATCGTTTTTACTGATGCCTATAACACCTATCTTACCGCAGCCCTCGCCGACACCGAGAAATTCTGCGACTTTGTGGTGAAGCAGACAGAGCTCCCCTTTGAGGATGCCGACGGCAATGTGAAGGTGTCGGGCAATATAGCCGTAAGCGGTGCGCAGATGTGGGTTGGCATCACCTCAAGCACCATCGATGCAAAGGCGGTGAAGAATTATGCCTCCCTCGACAATGCACAGAGCTTCGCTTCCCTTGATGTGGCTTCCGACATTGCCACTATGACCCACGACGTGGTTGGCTATGGGCAGATAAAGAATTTCTCGCGCTCAGGACTTCCTTTAGGCAACGCCACCACTATGACTCTCGCTGCCGGATTCCTGTTTGAAAACGCTTCGGCTCTCGCTTTCAATCTCGACTTCCTCAAAGGTGAGTTTACATCTAAGGTAACGCTGCTTAACGATAAGGGGAACCCAGCCAAGTTCCTTCTTCCTGCCAACAAAATCAGTCTTGATGAAGTGAAGCGTCTCCCTGCCACTGCAAATGCCATTGTGGCAGCTGCCCTTACCAAAGACCTTATCAAGAAAATCACGAAGATGGCTGAGTCATTCGGTGGTGGCTTCCCCGCAGAGATTACTACAGCACTCTCTGCACTCGACGGCACTACAGCCATTGCAATTGGTGATATTGACAACCCTGAAAACGCTATCACCGCTGTGATTGCAACTGACGGCAAGCCCTCACTTGACTTTATGAACATCCTTTCCCAATTTGGCAACACACAGAAAGATGG
>CAMWIF010000033.1 GCA_947174225.1 uncultured Porphyromonadaceae bacterium
TTACGCCCTTTCCAAGTATCTATTGCAAACCACTGCTTAGTCAGACCGAGATTTATTCTCGGTTCCCAGATGCCAACATTGAAACTTGTCCCTATGAAGGCACGAATTGAATGCATCTCAGGGAAATTATCAAGAGTCATGAGTTTAACCTCTCCACTTTCCCCATAGGGTTTGGTTGTCGATATTATAAGATCCTTCTTGTAAGTATATGACAACTGTGCGAATAGCCTCTTCCAAGCTCCTGTTATTTCCACGGTATGTGTTTTCTCAGGCTTAAGGTACGGATTACCTCCCTGAAGGGTAAACCGGTTGATATAATCAATCGTACCATCCAGATCCCCATAATTCGGCCGTTTTGTCTTACTTGTATAACTCATTGAAAGCTGCACCTTATCCACAGTAGTGGACATGAAGAAGGAGGGGAAGAAATTGTTATATGTCTTGCTCTGGTCTTCATTTTTCTGACCGTTTTCCAGATAATCGAATTTCACATGCTCGTACCTCAATCCGGCTCCGAGACTGAATCGACCTAAGGTCTGTCTGAAATCGAGGAACCCGGCAATATTTTTCTCGTCAACTCTGGTATTGGCGTCATTGATGATTTCTGCGTCAGTATCATAATCGGAAGAGAAGCGCGAGGATACAAATTCCTCTCCGACCTCGATTCCACCTTTCCATATAGGGTAGCTTAAAACCAGTTTCTCCGCAAACATTCGTCCCCGATTTGTTCCTAAAGAATTTATCAGCGAGTTTCTCTCATTCACACTGACTTCATCCACAGTAACATTGGATCTTGACTTTTTCCATATATAATCAGCATTCAGATCAATGCCTAATTCTCCGACTTTACCATTATAATAGAGATTGGCTCCATGTCGGGGATGTGTCCGCGTATCTCCTGCCCGTGCGCTTGTGGCTCCGTCTATGAAGTTATTTTTTTCCGACAATTCTGTCTCATGGTTATGGTGCATCTTGTCACTGGTGATGCCATTGGCGTAGTAGGCTCCAAGGGAATGTCTCTCATTAAACATAAATGAGAATCCCGCCTTTCCGAAGAAATCCTTTACGTTTCCGTATCCGTTCTGGATTATCTTCTCTTTCCATAGCTGAGATGAATTAGACACTCCATATTGGTTACTCTGGAACTTCGCTATTGCTCCACCGAAATTGGCGAATAACTCCAGTCCGCCTGTCCTATATTTAAAGTTGGCTTGATCGATATTGGAGAAATATTTGTTCTCTCTCAATGTAGAACGAAGTAGACCACTGAAACCCTCTCCCTGTGGTCTTTTAGTGGTTATACGGATTACGGAATTTACCGATGCGTCATATTTGACTCCGGGATTAGTAACCACCTCAACGTTTTTAATGTCCGCTGAGCTTATCTGCATCAGTTCATTAGAATCCCGTACCAGACGGCCATTAATATATATTGCCGGAGACCCTTTGCCGAAAACCTCGAATGCTCCGTCGCGCCCCACGACCATGGGGACTTGAACCAAAACATCCTCTGCTGTTCCGGCATGTTCAAGCTGTGTGCCTGCCACACTGGTGACAAGCGCATCTCCCTTTATGGCTGTGACAGGACGGTTGGATTTTACCACTACATCACCGAGCGTTACTGTAGCCGGTTCAAGGATAATAACCCCGAAATTTCCTGTGGATGGAATGTCAAGTATCTTGTCAGCATATCCGATTGAGGAAATCTTGACAAGCTTTGGATTACCCTGAGCACTTTCAAACGAGAATACCCCGTCAGCATCTGTAACTGTCCCCGAAATATATGTAGAGTCAGCCTTTAAGAGCACGACGTTTACATAATCCAGTGGAGAATTGTTTTCGTCCATGACCTTACCGGTTATGGTCTGCGCTACTGAGGTTATCGAAACCATAGCAGCAAGGATAACAGCTAATATTGTTTTCATCTTCAATGTAGTTTTAATTTCTGATGCAAAATTATAATCACAAAATGTCCTGCACCATACCCAAAAGGGTACAACTGCATTTCGATGTAAAATATACCCAAATGGGTATGGCATAGGAGTCTGGGTTAGTATAATTTTGCAATGTGAAAAATAGACATGTATGACAAATGAAAAAAATCAGCTGATAAAGGAATGCCGTATAATGATTGTCGGTAAAGATGAGTTTATCGTATATATTAAGGAGGAGCTGTGTAAACTTGGATTCTGCGATATAGTAGTTGGCGCAATGAGCGAAATCATTAATGAGCAAAATGACGGGATTCTGATTGAATATACGAGAGACGGAGCTGCTGAGTCAGGCAATATGAGCGATATTCCTATGATTTATCCCTTTGACTTTGTAGATGGAGCCGGTGCTATTGTTCTGTTTCCCGGAGATGACAGGAGTTGGCTTGGTAAACAGGATATGCGGCAATGGGCAGCAGACTATATGTCAGGCTACTGCGCGTTCTGGAATGTGGAGGGTTGCGACTGGCTATATGATGCTATGCCTTTGATAAAGGGAAACATTACGAGCGATGCAGCTATGAAGACAGTGGCATATATATGTGCGAGGATAGCTGCCAACATCGCTGTCGGCAGGGACGTGAAGCGTTACCCACGCTTCTACTTATGCAGGAACTTAGAGTAACTTATTGTTTGTGGCTGCAACGATGGCTTCAGAAATGTTGCGCACTCCAAGTTTCTCAAAGATCTGTTTACGGTATTTCTTGATGGGTTTCCGGGGATAGGCACATTTTGTCGCCAATCTCTGTCATGGTATAGCCCTGTATCGAAAGGGTGATCACTTCCTTCTCCCCGTCGGTGAGGGTCGGCATACTGCGTCTGTCCCATCTCCGGGTAATCCTGTTGTATTCAAAGAAATCCGGAGACCCGACACGGTGCATCTGGATATGTCCGGGTGTGGTATGGTTGGAAGCGGACACAACACACAAGGCAAGCCATATACGGCCGTCTGAAGTAAGGGCAATCGGCGTGAGCTTATGGTTTATGAGAATCGGGTGACCGTCGTTCAGTATATGGAAGTCGTATTGGATATACCAGTCTTTCCGCTCGTCAACCGGAATGGTGCTTTGAAACGCGAATCCTGCGCGGTTCAGATCAAGAAGGAGCGACTGCTCATCTTCCGGCACGTATTCGAGATAGAAACGGTAGCCTAATTTCATCATCTCTTCCGGCGACAGACCGCACAGGAACATCGGATTGGTAGAGACATAAAGGAAGTTCCGCTTGAAGTAGTCGATTATATAGACACTCTGATAGGTAGAGCGGGAGAACGCCTCAGCCGCCTGGGTATACTCGACTGTCCGGCTGTAGTCAAGTTCCTCCGGCAGCTTCACCTCATTGTCAGGTATGAAAAAATCATCAATTTTCTTTTCTGTATCCATATTATAGCTAAAAACGTGAGCCAACTATGCCACGTCGAATTGGAGGCCCTGAGAAAGCCTTGTGTACAGATGTAACAATAGCAGCCCACGCTATAGGCGTGAGAACCACTATGCTATCCTTGTACACGATTGAAAATTTCTCAGGTTCCCAATTACAAGATGAGCATAACGCTTGTAGATTTACCAAAATGTCCGAACTGTCCAAAGACAATTCAATTGCAAAGTTAATCACTATTTCTCACAATCAGGCTATTGTGGGGCAAAAAAAGTTGACTCTCTTTACAAGTTATCTTAACCCTATCTTAACGAAGGTCCGGACACAAGTTAGGCTCCCGACACCGCTGCCGAGAGCCTAACTTCAACATATGAATATGAAAAAACTGATTTATTTCATAATTGCCGAACCGGATGAGGTAATCGTTTGAACCTCATTCCCTCTTTTGATCTTCTTGCCGAACCCGAAGGTATAGCTTGCCGTCAGTCTGCTTCCGGAAGTCGAAAAACCTGTTTCCTGTCAGAACCCTGATTATGACGGTCGGTGTACTTGTCTGACACTACAAGATCGTAAGTCATACGCTTATATGCCATTTTGCTATAGGCAAGTCCACTTCCGGAACCTACCATTATGTTCCTTTTCCCTGTAAATTTGGCATAGCTTCCAATCTCATATTTACGCAGAGTGAAATTTACGACATACGGATTATGCTGGTATCGTGGATCGGTAGGGTAGGTGAGGTATTCCACTTTCTTGACATCTTCGGGACGCAGGGCATCCAGTTGTGCTTCTGATGCAGGTTGCATATCTATATAGATAGCCACCGGCTGTCCGTTGAGGGTCAGGATAGAGTTGGATACAGGATTTACACGTAACTGAGGTATTCCCATCTGAGAAAGCAGATCAATGGCATCCTGTGCCGATTTTTTCTGGTTGCTTCCCGGTATATATGTTAATACCCCAGACTTTACATTCTGCATCTGACCCTCGACTACAACTTCATTGACTTGTTTCGCGTCAATGCTGTCTGTCACTGAGTTTTGAGCGTAAGCTGTCAAAGGCAACAAAGTGCAGGCTACAACTAAAGTTGTTTTCATACTCATTACAGTTTTAATTCTGACGCGAAGTTACAATGAGGAATCAGCTTGGGCAATACCCAAATGGGTACAATTTCATATCGCATGGTGGCTTCAAAACCATATACCTCGTTTCAGAGTTGATAGCATATAGGTGAGTCTTCGCAATCCTCTTATTTTAAAAATATTCTTAAAAATGTTGTAGGCTCGTAAATTTTTATTAATTTTGTGTCATTAATATCATGCTGAAAAACCTATACTGATATGAGCTTTTCGATCAAAAATCCAGCTAACGAAGGCGGTATGAACGACCGCATAAAGCGTTTGCGTCAAGAAAACTTTGACACCCCTACAACGCTCAGCATTGAGCGTGCTCTTATCGAGACTGAGTTCTACAAAAAGAACTACGGCACAATGCCTATCGCAGTGCTTCGCGCACAGAATTTCTACGAAATCTGCAAGAAAAAAACCATATATATCGGTAAGGATGAGCTGATTGTAGGTGAACGCGGACCGGTGCCCAAGGCAGTTCCCACTTTCCCCGAACTTACGTGCCACTCTGTGGAAGACCTCCACACACTCGACACACGTGACCTGCAGTCGTACCATATCTCACAGGAAGACATTGACACATACGAGCGCGAGGTGATACCCTATTGGGAGAGTAAAACCCAGCGCGAGCGTATCTTCAACCACGTGTCGAAAGAATGGGAAGAGGCATACCACGCAGGTGTCTTCACCGAATTCATGGAGCAGCGTGCTGCCGGTCACACCGCTATGGACGGCAAAATGTACCACACAGGTCTTCTCGACCTGAAGGAGCGTATCGAAAAGAGAATCAGCGAACTCGACTACATTAACGACCCTGAGGCTACCGACAAGCAGCAGGAACTCGAGGCTATGGCTATCTCATGCGACGCTGCGATTCTCTTTGCAGAGCGCCATGCCGAACTGGCAGAGAAGATGGCTGCTGAGGAGAAAGACCCGAAACGCAAGGCGGAGCTTGAGAAGATTGCCGACGTATGCCGCTGGGTACCTGCACACGCTCCTCGTGATCTTTGGGAAGCTATTCAGATGTACTGGTTTGTGCATCTCGGCACTGTGACCGAACTTAACGGATGGGACTCTATGAATCCCGGTCACATCGACCAGCATCTTAACCCATTCTATGAGAAAGGGCTTGCTGAAGGTACTATCACCCGCGACCAGGCTAAGGAACTCCTCTCATGTCTCTGGATTAAGTTTAACAACCAGCCGGCTCCTCCGAAAGTGGGCGTGACAGCTCTCGAATCGGGAACATATAACGACTTTACAAATATCAACATCGGCGGAGTTGACCGCGACGGCAACGGTGTGGCAAACGAGATCTCCTATATGATCCTCGAGATTCAGGAGGAGCTGCACGAGCTGCAACCCGGTCTCTCAATACATATTGCCGAGAACACTCCCGACGAACTCCTTATGGAAGGACTGAAGGTGATCCGTCAGGGTCACGGCTATCCCTCAATCTTTAACCCCGACACATACGTCAAGGAGATGACCCGGGCAGGGAAGAAGATTGAGGACGCACGTGAAGGAGGTGTTTCCGGTTGTATTGAAGTAGGCGCATTCGGCAAAGAGGCGTATCTGCTCACCGGATACCTCAATACTCCTAAGATCCTTGAGATTACCCTCAACAACGGTTTCGACCCCGTATCCAAGAAACAGCTCGGGCTCAAGACAGGCGACCCGCGCGACTTCAAGACTTTCGAAGAACTGTATGACGCATGGCATAAGCAGATGGTCTACTTCGTCAATCTGAAGCTCTCCGTCAATAACTATATTGAGCGTATGTTCTCCCTCTACGCTCCCGCCACATTCCTTTCCCTCTTCATCGACGACTGCATCGAGAAGGGTAAGGACTATTACAGCGGCGGCGCACGTTACAATACTACTTATATACAATGTACCGGTCTCGGCACCATCACCGACTGCTTCACCACACTCAAGAAGCATGTCTTCGAAGACAAGAAGTATACGATGGACGAGATGCTGAAGGCAATCTCCGCCAACTGGGAAGGGGAGGAGAAGATGCGTCAATATATACGCAACCATACTCCTTTCTTCGGTAACGACGACCCATATGCCGACACTATCGCTGTGCGCGTGTATGACGACCTCGTGGATGCCATCGAAGGACGCCCAAATACCCGAGGCGGACGTACCCACCTCAATATGCTCTCCACCACCTGCCACAATTACTTCGGCTCTGTATGTGGTGCGAGTGTTAACGGTCGTTTCGCCGGTTTTGCTATCAGTGACGGCACTTCCCCGGCTCATGGCAGCGACACCCACGGACCGACAGGTGTCATCAAGTCGCTCGGTAAACTCGACCAGACAAAGAGTGGCGGCACACTGCTCAACGTTCGTTTCACCCCGGCTCTCTTCAACCGCGAGAGCGACATCAAGAAATGCGCAAGTTTCGTTCGCACCTACTTTAAGTTCGGAGGTCACCATGTGCAGTTCAATATCGTTGACACCGCGACTCTGCTCGATGCACAGAAGCATCCTGAAAATTACAAGAACCTTCTCGTGCGCGTAGCAGGATACAGCGACTACTTCAATGATATGACCGAGCAGTTGCAGAACGAGATTATCGCCCGCACTGAAAACGACCAACTTTAATCCCTCTGCAACCAACGATGATCATTTTCGACATCAAACGGTATGCCATCAACGACGGACCGGGCATCCGCACCACCATCTTTATGAAAGGGTGCCCGCTCCGTTGCGTATGGTGCCATAATCCCGAATCCTGGAAGGCTCTCCCGCAGAAGCAATACAAGAAAAGCAAATGTATAGGATGCAGAAGCTGCATAGAGGTGTGTCCGCAAGATGCTATTACACTCACTCCCGAGGGCATTGTCCCTGTGCCGGATGCCAAATGTATCAGCTGCGGTAAATGCGCGGAGGAATGTCCGTCTACTGCTCTCGAGATGTGCGGAAGGCAATGGACCATGGAGGAGCTTATGACCGAGATCGAGAAAGAGCGTGATATTATGCAGTCCAGCGGTGGCGGAGTCTCGATATGCGGAGGGGAACCCCTGATGCAGGCTAAAGCAACGTTGGAAATACTGAAGGAACTCGGCAGACGCGGATTTCACCGCGTGGTCGACACCACTCTTTATGCGGCTCAGTCGGTGATCAGGGAGACGGCAGCCAACTGCGAGCTGTTTCTGGTAGACCTGAAGCATATGTCGGACGAAGCACATCGAAAATTCACAGGGGTATCCAATCAGACCATTCTCGACAACATTCGTCTGCTCGACGAGCTTGGAAGCAGCTTTTTCATCCGCATTCCGCTCATCGACGGAGTGAACTCCGACGAGGATAACATTGAAAAGACAGCGGAGTTCATCTCTTCACTCAAGAACTGGAAGGAGCGTCAGGTCAATCTGCTCCCTTACCATGATGTGGCGCGTGACAAGCATCGTCGCCTCTGGGAGGAATGGGGAGAGACAGACACCTTCTCAAAGCCTTCCGACGAGACTCTCGAACGCTGTGCACGCCAGTTCGAGGCTCACGGTATCACCACCGTCATAGGTGGATAAAATCTATAATACTCTAACATCTTTAATACTTTAAGATCTTACAGAAAAATGAACAATTCAATCATCACCTTCCCCTCTCCGGCAAACGAGCCGGTGAAGGCCTATCTCGCAGGTAGCCCCGAGCGTGTCGCTCTCGAAAAGGAACTGGAGCGCCAGAGCAAGATCGTAGTAGACATACCCATCATAATTGGTGGTAAGGAGATCCGCACCGGCAACACAGGAAAAGTCACCTGCCCGCACGACCACAATCATGTACTTGCCACATACCATAAGGTAGGCCGTGAGGAAGTGGAGATGGCTATAGAGGCTGCCATGAAAGCCCGCGAGGAGTGGCGTCGCACTCCCTGGACCACCCGCGCCGCTATCGTTATGAAGATGGCTGAACTCCTCGCCACTAAATATCGCCCCATCCTCAACGCAGCCACAATGCTCGGCCAGAGCAAGAACATCTATCAGGCTGAGATTGACTCCGCTTGTGAGACAATTGACTTCTTCCGCTACAACGTACACTACGCTTCCAAGATCTATAAGATGCAGCCTAAGAACGGTAACGGATTTATCGACCATACAGAATTCCGTCCCCTCGAAGGTTTCGTGCTTGCAGTCACTCCGTTCAACTTCACATCCATCGCATCTAACCTCTGTATGACTCCGGTGCTGATGGGCAATGTGGCTCTCTGGAAACCCTCTACCACAGCTCTTCTCTCCAACTACTACCTCATGCAGCTCTACAAAGAGGCTGGTCTCCCCGACGGAGTTATCAACTTCCTCCCCGGCAGCGGTGCCCTTATCGGCGAAGTGGCTACCCAGAGCAAGCATTTCGCAGGTATCCACTTCACCGGCTCCACCGGTACATTCAACTCTCTCTGGCGTCAGGCAGGGGAGAACCTCGGCAAATATATCGGCTATCCGCGTCTCGTAGGTGAGACCGGAGGCAAGGACTTCATCTTCGTGCATCCCTCTGCCGATCCGAAGGCTGTGGCTACAGCAGCTTTCTGCGGTGCGTTCGAGTTCCAGGGTCAGAAATGCTCTGCGGCAAGCCGTATGTACATCCC
This sequence comes from uncultured Porphyromonadaceae bacterium, assembly GCA_947174225.1. GTDB lineage: Bacteria > Bacteroidota > Bacteroidia > Bacteroidales > Muribaculaceae > Lepagella. The sequence continues at coordinate 9,090 of CAMWIF010000033.1, forward strand.
GAAGAGCCTCTGGCCAGCTGTCCTCGAGGATATTAAGAAGATGTGTGACGAAGTGAAGATGGGCAGCGTTATGGATCCTTCTAACTTCATCAATGCTGTGATCGACGAGGCTTCATTCGACAAGTGCAAGTCTTACATAGACTATGCGAAGGAAGCTGACGACGCTAAGATAGTCATAGGTGGCAACTGCGATAAGACCGTAGGCTATTTCGTGCAGCCTACTGTCATCGAAACTTCCAACCCCCACTTCAAGTCGATGGAAGAGGAGATCTTCGGTCCGATCCTCACCGTATATCCCTACGATGACGATAAGGTGGACGAGACAGTGGAGCTCTGCGACACCACATCTCCTTACGGTCTTACAGGTGCCGTATTCGGACGCGACCGCATGGCTGTAGAGAAGATAAGCGATGCACTTGCCTATGCAGCCGGCAACTTCTACATCAACGATAAGCCGACTGGTGCCGTAGTCGGAATGCAGCCCTTCGGCGGCGCACGTGCCAGTGGCACTGACGACAAGGCAGGTGGCGAGTTCAATCTCATCCGTTGGGTCATCCCGAGAGTTATCAAGGAAACTCTTGTTTCTCCGACCGACTACCGCTACACTTATCTCAAATAAGCTGCGGAGATGAAGAAACTCATGTACGCGATGCTGGCTTGTTTCGCTATATGTATATCATGCCAGCATAAGACCGACAAAAAAGCTGAAGTCACTGATACCGAGACCCTCGAAATACCCGAATGTGTTATCACTAAGGTGCCTGACTCGCTCCATCTCGATCCCTTCTATATGAAGTATGTGGATGTCAACGGTCTGCCTTTGGTTTCCTCATGGCGTGTTCCTGATTCGGCTCTTGTGGCAGCCCACAAGACCCTATACGCAATGACGGTTATGCTTCCGAAAGATGTGCTCGATTCTATGGTAGGGCGCGGTACCCGTATCGCTATGATGGCACGTTACGAAGGCACTACTGATATTCCTGAGCACCGCGATCTTGTCAACGACACGTCGATCAACTGGGATCTCCGTGCTCGTGGACTTGGTGGTGACCTTGAGCTGCCGCTTACTAGCTGTGCAGAGGAGAATGTGCTCGGTTATCAGATTGATAAATATCATGCGGAGGACATCCTTATCCATGAGTTTGCCCATTCGATTCATCTCATCGGTCTGACACTCGCTGTGCCGGGATTCAATGAGCGTCTTCAGAAGCTCTATGAGAATGCTAAGGAAAGCGGTAAGCTTAAGAATACTTATCGTGAGACCGACAAGGAGGAATATTGGGCTGAGGCTGTTCAGGACTGGTTTAATGTAAACGCTGAGATGCCTTATTCCGACGGTAAGCACAACTGGGTTAACTCCCGTGAGGATCTCAAGGAGTTCGACCCCGATTTGTACGCCCTCCTCGCTGAATTCTTCCCGGAGACAACCCTCCAAATCAGCAAGCACGCGAAAGTAGACGAATACCACAATCCTGCCAAAGGTTCCTAATATCGCAAGATAAGTAAACTCACAAGATTACGAACTATCGCAGGATACAACCTATCCCAAGATTACAAATTATTGCAGGGGATACGAATGTAAAGTAAGGGAGGCTGAGCCATATAAAGCTTATGGCTTAGCCTCCCTTTTCATAAGGTATTTGAAGTGATGTTGCTTCCGCATCTACAATTGGAAAAAGATTTAGTGTAATTGAAATTCGGTCATTATCCAAACTTTATCACTTATAAGCAATATTAGGGTAGGGGGCTTAACCGATTATTGGAAATGTTTCAGAAGGAAATTTATTAACCGCCAGCGATAGTCAATAATCAGCCTCCTACGTCTCTTTTCAATAGCCTTGACAATTGATGAGGCGACCTGTTCCAGCTTCATCACCCAAAACAGTCCATCCCCCTTAGCCATTCGTGTATCTATAAGTCCGGGACGGATTTCCGTTACCATAACTCCCGTGCCTTTTGTCCTCTTTTGTAAAGACTTGGTATAATTTATCTGAAAAGCTTTGGAAGCACTGTAAGAGGGGGCGAGTGGGGTAGGCTGAAGACCACCAACAGAGGTGATGGTCACTAAATGACCAAAACCTTGTCTTATAAACTGATTATATGCTGTATCCACACAGTTGGTCCAACCTTGCACATTGACTTTTAAGGTATATAATTCAGTCTCAATATCAAGTTCAGGATTTAACTCTCCTACACCGGCGCAGACTATCACAAGATCAAGGGTAGTGAGTCTGTCAATGATACTGTCAAAAGTTTTGTTGAATGAGTCTAAATCCGCTATGTCGCAAGGAAAAGAAAGAGTGGTGTCGGGAGCTGTCTTTGACATTTGGTTCAACACCTCAGACCTACGTCCCATAACTGCAACCATATTCCCCGTTGAGGAATAATATTTCCACAAATAATTGCCAATCCCGGAAGTTGCCCCGATAATTAAAATTTTCATAACTAACCTTTAACTGTTTTATGGGCAAAATTAGGAAATTGGCTTCTTATAGACATAAAACAAAGTTTATTTTTGTCTTGTTTTCAGAAGTTTTTTCCGTATCCTGCTGAGATAAATCGGTGTCACCAGCAGATAGGAGGCGATTTCTTTTATGGTCACGATATTGAATATGTCGGGATAATGATTGATAAGTTCGAGATACCTTTCAGTTGGTGACTTCCGGTAAAGTTCAAGATGACGGTGATAAATCTCCCTGAACAATTCCGCGATAAGAGTCCCCTGTGAACCATCTATTTGATTTCTCACAATGTTCTTGGCATCATCGAAATCTATCCTACAGACAGTAGCATTGGTTCCTGCCACTATTGACACTTCGGACGCGATGCCTTGGAAAGAATTGTTGAAATCACATACCGACTCCCCTTCAAATGCAAACCCTACCACTGCCTCGTTCCCTTCTGTTGTTATGGTGGTGTATTTGAAATAACCGGACTCCACAACTCCAAAGTATCTGCCAATTTCCCCCTCACGAACAAATACATCTCCTTTTGTATAACGACATGACCTGCCTTTCTCCCGACAACCGTCAATCAAAGCCGAAAGATCAACCCTGCCTTTATATTCATTGAAACTTGAGTTCATAAATCTAAAATGTGAAGAGATCAATCCTGCTTTTCTGTCGTAGCTTTAATCTGCTGCATTGCTTTCTCATATTCTGACTTGACAGAACCAACGGAAATGGTGCCGTTGTCGAACAATCGGAGTATAAAATCATTGAGAGATTCTGT
>CAMWIF010000034.1 GCA_947174225.1 uncultured Porphyromonadaceae bacterium
ACCGTGTGCTTTACCTGAGCGACCTTAACGTTACGAATGCAGTTCGTCTTATTGAGCAGACGCTTCCGCAGTCGAAGTATCGTGATGAGATAGTCAATTTTGTGGTAAATTCCGAGCGTGGCGTGATCCGGTCGGCAATTTGAAAGATAATTTACTTGAAACAGAGGTGGAGGTAAGATGTGTCCCAATACACATTTTACATCCACCGGTTTTTTCCTACGTTGGTTCTGTGGGAGGGGATCCTAAGAGCAAGAATCCGGATACTTCGAGAGGGGGAGAGCAAAAAGAAGGGTCAGCATTTTAAGCTGACCCTATAATGTGATATGTGTAATATCTTGAAGTGAAAATTCTGACGTGCAGAAGTTGTAGGATTATGTTAGACTGATGTGTATCTTGCCAACAGATGGCTCCTTATTTGAGAGCAGCTTGAACTGCATCATTAGGCACCATTTCCTCTTTGAAGACATAAGCGCCTGTCTTAGGAGATTTCTCCATCTTGATTACTTTGCTGAATGTGCGGCCTTCACCTTTCTGAAGAGACGCGACGGTTTTTTTTGCCATAGTTCAGTGCTTATTTAATTTCTTTGTGGATGGTCATTCTTTTCAGGATGGGGTTGTATTTCTTCAACTCCATACGCCCTGTAGTGTTTTTGCGGTTCTTGGTAGTGATGTATCTTGATGTACCGGGCATACCGCTGGCTTTGTGTTCGGTACACTCAAGGATAACCTGCACTCTATTGCCTTTAGCTTTCTTTGCCATAGTTTAGAAATTCTTGAATTGAATTAAAGAGAAATGATTTTGATGTCCTTGAAGTCGAGATTACCCTCTTTCTCGGCTTTTTTAAGAGCAGCGTTCAAGCCGATCTTGTTGATAGTGCGAAGAGCGTGAGCCGAAACGGTAAGCTCAATCCACATATTCTGTTCAACCCAATAGAATTTCTTTTTGTGGAGGTTGACATTGAATTTGCGTTTGGTGCGACGCTTTGAGTGGGAAACGTTGTTACCCACTGATGGTTTTTTGCCTGAAATCTGACAAACTTTTGACATGGCTGTTATTTCTTAATTTAATAAAAAATCTTAAGGCTCGTGGCCGCCATCTCAGTTCTCATATCACCGCCAGGCGCATCAAATTGGCGGTTTTAAAGGATGTGCCACAAACCGAGTGCAAAATTAGTAATTTTCAGCCAATCTTGCAAATAAATTTTTAATAAAATTCGCTATGAGTCTTAATCGTCGTTGACATCCTCCTGCATCACGTAGTTATTACGTAGAAGATTGATGAGCATTACCATACCGTGGTTGGTGGCGCTTTCTATCACTGTATTGCGGTCGCCGGAGAAATGCAGACATTCGCTCACTACCTGGTCGCCATACTTTACGGCAATCCAAACAGTGCCTACCGGTTTATATTTCGTGCCTCCATCGGGTCCCGCTATGCCGGTGGTGGCGATGGCACAGTCGGTACGCAAAGTTTGGCAGCTCCCTTTGCCATTGCTTCCGCCACTTCGCGGCTCACAGCTCCGTGGCTTGAAATGTCACTTCGCGGCACTCCGAGCACATCGGCTTTTACATCGTTGGAATAGCTGACCACACTGCCTAAGAAATAGGCTGACGAGCCGGGCACCTGTACGATGCGGTGAGCAATGTTGCCGCCGGTGCAGCTTTCAGCACAAGCGACGGTGAGTTCTCTTTCATGAAGCAGCTCACCAAGCACCTGAGCCACGGTCTTGTCTTCAGTGGCGACAACCTCTTCCGAGAAGATGCGGTTTAGATTCTGGTGATAGCGGTTCATTTTGAAGCGCAGAAGCTCGATGCCTGATTCCACGCCGGTGAGTGTGATTCGTGTAACCAGATTGTCCGAGTCGATGGAGATCTTCACAAACTCGGGGAGCTGCGACTCAAAATGCTTCATCACTTTGGAGAGCTCGTGTCTGGTGTAGCCATAGATGACGGTATGACGGGTCTCGGTGTGTGTCTGAGGGGCGTCATGCCGTGAGTCCTTGCTATTTGTATCTTGAGTTGCCATTGTCAAATTATTTATTAGATCAGACAGTCACCCTCGAATAAGGGGGAAGTGAGAGATCACAGAATTGTTTTTGGAGATATTTGAAATAACCGGCAGCCGCCACCATAGCAGCGTTGTCGGTGGTAAATGCACGTTCCGGAATCCACGCTTTTACGCCTCTTTCCTTACAGAACCTTGCCACAGCCTTGCGTACACCGGAATTTGCCGATACGCCTCCACCTATTGCTACATGGGAGACCGGATATTGCGAGAGTGCTTTCCCGAGCTTGTCAAGGAGTATCTTAATAATGGTATACTGTAGGGAGGCGGCGAGGTCAGCTTTGTTTTTCTCAATGAAATCGGGGTGAGCCTTCAATCCGTCGCGCACGGTATATAAAAAGGAGGTCTTCAAACCACTGAAGGAATAGTCGAGACCGTCGATATGGGGACGGCTGAAGCGAAAAGCCTTCGGATTGCCTACGGCTGCCAGGCGGTCGATATGCGGGCCCCCGGGATATGGAAGACCTAATACTTTGGCACATTTGTCGAATGCCTCGCCCGCCGCGTCATCGATGGTTTTCCCCACAATTTCCATCTCATAGGGACTTTTAGCCACTACAATCTGAGAATTGCCACCTGAAATGAGGAGGCACATGAAGGGAAATTCCGGCACTTCATCCTCCCGGGTCTTCTTCACGAAATGGGAGAGCACGTGGGCATGAAGATGGTTGACATCTACAAGGGGAATGTCAAGCCCTATAGCCATACCTTTGGCGAAGGAGGTGCCCACGAGAAGTGAGCCCAATAGTCCGGGCCCACGGGTGAAGGCTATTGCCGAAAGGTCTTTCTTGTCGACCCCTGCCTGCCTCAAAGCCTCGCTCACCACAGGCACAATGTTCTGCTGATGGGCACGTGACGCAAGTTCAGGCACGACACCTCCGTATGCTTCGTGTACCTTCTGGCTTGCTATTACGTTGCTCAGGAGGAGGCCGTCGGATATGACGGCAGCTGAAGTGTCGTCGCACGATGATTCTATGCCGAGTATGACTACGCTCATTTTCTTCTTAGGGAATTATTTCAATTACAAAGTTAGGTTTTTTAGTTGAAATGTCAAAAAAGTTTATCTGTTTTTCGGGAGGAACATTCGTTTTTAATAACTGAACTTAGATTGATTTATTTTCTGTGGGTATCAAGAAATGGGTCGGTATTGGAAGAATATGGTGAAATTTGATTAATTTTGCACTTTAATTGGTTTTCCTGAACCGACATTTTTGAAATGAAGTTTATTCGGACGATATATAAAATTATCAGGGGCATAATCTTTACAGCCATTATCTTTGTGGCTGTGGTGTATCTTGCACTGTATGTATTGTTGTCGGTGCCGGCATTTCAAGATAAGGTTAAGGACGTGGCACAGAAAGAGGCATCCAAGTTTCTGGCAGGCGACGTGCGCATAGGCAACGTGATTATAAAGCCATTCAATGAGGTTGTGATAAAGGAACTTGAGGTGTTTGACCAGTCGGGACACAGATGTCTTGCCGTTGAGACAGTGGGTGCGGGGATTAGCCTATGGACTCTGTTGAAGGATAGAACGATTGAGCTGACCTACGGTGAGATAATCGGTCTGGATGCACGCATATCGCAGTCTGCACCTGACGCTCCTCTCAATATAGCCTTTATAATAGATGCCTTTAAGCCTAAGGAGAAGAATAAGCCTCCCACTAAGTTTGACTTAAACCTGCGCAATGTGGTGATTCGGCGTAGCGCGGTGGCATTCGACCGTGAGTGGATGCCGCGAACCGACAGATTGGGAAAGACAGACTTTAACCATATGCGCCTGTGGGATGTGAAAGCTGACCTTAACCTCCCACGTCTTACCAACGATGACTTCACAATAGATGTGCGTCGTCTGTCATTCAAGCTGTCCGGAGGACTGGATGTGGAAAAGCTATCCCTACGTACACATATCACGCCGGATTCTCTTAGCATCGTAAACCTGACCTTGAAATTGCCCTCTACTGAGCTGCGTCCCTCTGATATATATCTGAAATATGACGGCTTTGGCAATATCGGCAAGGCTTTGTCGGAGGGTAGCCACCGAGTTGCGATGGAGAACAATCCCGTTTCGATGGCTGATTTCAGTTGGCTTGTGCCAGACCTTGCACGCTATCCTCAGCTTTTGACACTTAATCTCGATGTCAAGGGGAATCTCAATACTGTGGAGACGGCTATGCTTGGACTGGAGACAGAAGACAACACACTTGCTTTGTTTGTAAGAGGTGAGGCTGAAAATCTGAAGGAAAAGGAACATCTATCCGTTATGGCTGAAGATGTGAAGATAAGATTATCAAAAGATTTAGTAGCAGATGTCGTTGACAGGTTGCCCGGAGTTAGCGCGAAGGTGCGTAACATAATAGATAAGGTCGGCAATATCGACCTGTCAGCTACAGGGAAGGGAATACCGTATAAAGGAGATGTAAATGCTGATTGCCGTCTATCAACTTCCTGTGGCGATGTGTTGGTGTCGGCAAGTGTAACAGGGCTTAAGGGGGGTAAGGGCAATATATACACCGAGGCGACGATTGAGGATGTGGCATTGGGTGTGCTTACAGGAGATACGAGATTAGGGAATGTGACGGGTGATGTGATATTTGATGGCTCGCTTCTTGGCAAGGACATTGAAGGAGAAGTGTCGGTGGTTTTGGAGGAGATCGGTTACAGGGGTTATACACTGACCGATATTAACGCTCATGCTTTGAAAGAGGGCAAAGAGGTGAAGTTGAATCTAAGCTCCGACAATATCATGGCAGACTTTATACTGGATGCTGATGTTAATATGGATGGTGAGGAGTCGTGGGCTTCTCTGCATAGCGATGTAAGATTGTTTAACCCGGATGTGTTGACATTCTTACCGGAGAAATACAGGGGCTATACATTGTCAGGAGGCATAGATGCCGATTTGGCAGGAAATTCGTTCGACAATGTGTTAGGTGATCTTCGGCTTAATGATATAAATTTCCGGCATCCACAGAAAAAGAGTCTTATGCTTGACCATCTTTTGGTGAAATGTGACAGAGACACCATCGGCAGGATGATCAGTCTGAGAAGCGACTGGCTTACAGGAGACGTGAAGGGTAATTTTAAGATGAAGGAATTGATTGCTGAATGTAAGCATATGATGTCAAAAGTTTTGCCATGTCTGGTAAAGTCGCCTGAAGGGGCTGAGAATCTCAATTCCGACATCAGCTTTGAATTCACGCTGGCTGCCGATAATACCCTTCCGGAGTTTTTCAATCTACCCATCAGGATGCTTGTGCCGGTGCCGATAAGCGGTGCTATAGATGCCACGAGCAACACAGCCACTCTGCACGTGGATGTCCCTTATCTCCAGCAGGGTAAGAATAAGCTCCTACGAGCAACGCACCTTAACGCCGCAATAGATGCCGAGTCGGGTACTCTTAACCTGACAGCCGGTTCCATAATGCCTGTGAAGAGGGGTGAACTTAAAGTTGATTTGCAAGTGTTCGGGCAGGATGACAACGTGTTTACCGATGTGGCGTGGGGTATGCCGGATAACAGATCATTTGACGGCAACCTGTCTTTAGCTGCCGCATTAAGTCGAAATGAACTTACTTCGAAGCCGGAAGTGGAGGTTGAGGTCAAACCTTCGGTGTTCGATTTCGGTTCGGCACGCTGGAACATAGACCCAGCCACTGTGGCTTACCGCGATAATATGGTTGATGTGGATGGCCTTAAGATATGGCATGACAGCCAATTTGTGAAGATTGACGGTATGGCGTCTGCTTCACCTCTTGATTCGATAACCGTGCAGTTGGCTTCAATAGACGTAGGCTATATATTTGATGTGCTGAATATCAACTATGTCACTTTCGGTGGAACTGCCACAGGTGAAGTGACGGCTTCAGGTGCATTGAGCCGTGAACCCATAGCAGCAACGGATAATCTGCATATAGCCGGACTCAGCTACAACGGAGCGTTGTTGGGCGATGCCGAAGTGCGTAGCAAATGGAACAATGATGCGAAGATGGTGTCGATCTCAGCGGATATTATGGGTGATTTGGGACACCGCACCACTGCCGACGGAGGCATATGGGTGACACGGGATTCGTTGAGTTTCGACATAGATGCCAATAAGGTAAATGTGAAATTCCTTGAACCGTTTATGGCTGCATTCGCATCGGATATAAATGGTAGGGCATCCGGACGTGCCAAGCTTTTTGGCTCTTTCAGCGACATAGATCTCGTGGGGCGTGTGAAAGCGGATTCTATAGGTCTGAAACTTGATTTTACCAATGTCAGCTATCATGGGTCTGATTCGGTCTATCTTGACCCGGGAAAAATTATCGTTCCCTCTTTTATCCTATATGACCGTGATGGAAATTCCGCAATATTGTCGGGGGAGCTTACTCATCGGTATTTTCACGATCCTAAGTTCACTTTCCGTGTCAGCGATGTAAGACATATGTTGTGCTACGACACGAATGCACAGATAAATCCCGACTGGTACGGTACATTATATGGCACGGGCAATGCTGTGGTGAGAGGTCGCCCCGGACTTGTAGGAGTGTCAGTGGATATGTCATTGGTAGGTAAATCCACTTTCACATTCGTGCTCAATGATACGCAGGCAGCCGAAGATTACAAATTCCTGACCTTCTCCGACCGCAGGAAAGAGGAAGCTGAGAAACTTCGCACTGATACTGTGGAGGACATACTGAGCAAATTCCGTAAGCAGGTAGCCAAACCGGACGACACTCCATCGAAGTTCCAGATGGATGTGCGGGCGAGTGTGACCCCGTCGACGCTTATGACGCTTATTATGGATCCCATAGCGGGTGATAAGATAACGGCACGTGGGAATGGTAATATTCAGGTAGATTACGACACTGAAAGTGATGAGATGCAGATGTTTGGCAAATACATTCTGGAAGAGGGCAACTATAATTTCTCTTTGCAGGATCTTATACTGCGCGATTTTAGCATCAGGCAGGGGAGCAGTGTGGCATTCAATGGTGACCCTCTGAATGCTATGCTCGATATAGTGGCAAGTTATAGGGTTAACACTAACCTTACCGACCTTGATAAGAGCTTTTCTACCGACCGAGACCTGGCGAGGACAAATGTGCCTGTAGACGCGATGCTTATGGTAGAGGGTCCGATGCAGCAACCTGAAATCTCCTTCGACATAGAGCTTCCCACCCTTACACAGGATGTGGAGAGAAAAGTGAAGAGTATAATTTCTACCGATGATATGATGAGCCGTCAGATTATTTATTTGTTGGCTCTCAACAGATTCTCGACACCGGAATATATGGGGGCATCGAGCAACGGAGGAGAACTTGCTTCTGTAGCCTCCTCCACACTCTCATCACAGCTCTCCAACATGCTTGGACAGCTTACGGATAAGTTTTCGGTGTCGCCATCTTTTCGAAGTGACAAGGGCGACTTCTCCGATCTGGAGGTGGACGTGGCGTTGACATCGCGACTGCTCAACAACCGACTTCTGATAAACGGAAATTTCGGTTATCGGGACAGGGCAACCTCTCAGACCACATTTGTGGGCGACTTCGATATAGAATATCTTCTGCGTCGTGGCGGTAATCTGCGTCTTAAGGCTTACAATCATTTCAACGACCAAAACTACTATCTGCGTCAGGCTCTGACCACCCAGGGATTGGGCGTGATATATAGAAAGGAGTTTGACAATCCCTTCTCGTTTCTTCGTAGAAAGAAAAAGGGTGATAAGGATGAGTCGGTGACAGATGCGCACCACGAACATTCTGACGATGATCCACACGGCGCGGAAAGCATTAAAAAGCTGACGGAGGAGGAAGAATAGGGTGTTAAGGGAAAAACCATAGGCACAGAAAGAGGAAGAATAGGAAAAAAACGCCAAAAATATTTCCAGAGAATAAAAAATTCCTTAAATTTGCAAAAAATCGCCATTGGCTTACGAAGAGAGCTTCGGTAGGCTGATGAAGCTGATGAAGCGGCTTCAAAGAATCTCAAAGGGCGACCAACAGGTAAAGAGCAAAAAGATGGTATTTAAAATCGATGGCTTTCTTGAGAGGCTGGGCATCCGTAAGGAGTCGACAGTAGGAATAGCGTTAAGTGGGGGAGGAGCGAAAGGCTTTTCCCATATTGGTGTGCTTAAGGCTTTTGAGCATTTCGGCATACGTCCTGATGTCTTATCAGGGGTGTCGGCAGGTTCGATAGCCGCCTCACTCTACGGGGCAGGTCTTTCGCCTGACGATATCATACAATGCTTTACGGAAGCTTCGAGTTTCGGCGATTTCACTGAGTGGGCCATACCTAAGAAGGGCTTTATGAAGCTCGACCGTTTCGGGAAACTGCTTGATAGCTGGCTTCCCGTGAAGAAGCTTGAGGATATGAAAATTCCCACAATCATATGTGCCACGGATTTTGACCACGCCAAATCGGTGGGGTGGGGAAAGGGTGATATAGTGCCCCGTGTTATAGCCTCGTGCAGCATACCGATTATATTTCATCCTGTGAAAATAAAAGGGGTGAACTATGTCGATGGTGGTGTGCTCCGCAATCTTCCGGCGTGGGCGATACGCGATTATTGTACCACCCTATATGGCAGCAACTGCAGCCCGTTTCAGAAGGGAGCGGAAGATTACACTTCGTCAATAATAGATATAGCCTACCGCACATATCATCTTATGTCGAAAGCCAATGTGGCACAGGATCTGCGTCTGTGCGATCATGTGATAAATATAGAGAGAGTGTCGGGAGTGAAGACATTCGATCTCAAGAGCATCCATCACGGAGTAGCTTCAGGCTATGAGGCGGCGTGCAGAGTGTTGGCAGCGGCACTGGATCCCGGCAGAAATAGATAAAATAATTACCCTCAAATATATTTATTCTACCCGATTATGAGTAAAACATCGGAGAAACTGATAATTTATCAATTATTCCCCCGAAGCTTTACAAATGCCAATGGTAACTGTGTGCCTTGGGGCACCCTCGCCCAGAACGGCAGCGGCAAGTTGAACGACATCAGCCTGCACGTAATCCGAAGCATAAAAGAGCTCGGAGTGAATTGTCTATGGCTCACCGGAGTGATAGAGCACGCCACTAAAACCGACTTTTCCAAATACGGTATAACTCCCGATAATCCTAATGTGGTGAAGGGAGAGGCGGGGTCGCCTTACGCCATCAAAGACTACTATGACATCGACCCGGCGTTGGCAGTGTCGGTGCCTGACCGAATGAAGGAGTTCGTGAATCTGGTGAAACGCATACATCGGGAGAAGATGAAAGTCATCATTGACTTCGTGCCCAACCACACTGCCCGTGTATATCACTCGGATGCCGCTCCGAAGGGTGTGGAGGATTTCGGCGCTCACGATGACATTCATATGAACTTTGAGCGCAACAATAATTACTATTATATTTCTAATCAGCAGTTTTATCCCGATTTTAATATCGGGGCTGACGGCACTGAGCCTTACGTGGAGTTTCCGGCAAAAGCCACAGGTAACGACTGTTTCACGGCATTCTGCGGCATCAACGATTGGTATGAGACAGTGAAACTAAACTATGGCCACGACTATAACGATAATTCTGACCATTTTGATCCTGTGCCTGACACTTGGAACAAAATGCTTCACGTATTGAAGTTTTGGGCATCGAAGGGTGTTGACGGGTTCCGTTGTGATATGGTATTTATGGTGCCACTTCCGTTCTGGCATTGGGCTATACCTCAGGTTAAGGCGGTCTATCCGCATCTTATCTTTATCGGAGAGATCTACGATGTGGGGCTTTATCGTCCCTTCCTTGACTACGGTTGCTTTGATTATCTATACGATAAGGTGAATCTGTATGATACACTTGTGGAGATAGAGAAGCACGGATGGTCAGCGGCCCAGCTCACCGGTTGCTGGCAGACGGTGGACGGTATCGGCGATTGTATGCTTAATTTCCTTGAAAACCATGATGAGGTGCGCTTCGGCTCGTATGCCTATGCCGGGGATTCATTGAGAGTGATTCCGTCGCTTGTGACTTCGGCTATGATCTCCAACGGTCCGTTCCTATTGTATTATGGACAGGAGTTAGGGGAGCAGGCTCGCGACAACGAAGGGTTTGCTGGAGACAATAACCGTACCACCATCTTTGACTATTGGAGTATGTCTACCGTGAGGAGGTGGTATAACAAGGGCAAATGTAACTCCGATCTCCTTTCAGCCCACGAGCGTTGGCTGCGTAACGTGTATAAGAATGTGCTAACCTTGTGCAATTCTCATCCCGCGCTCCATGAGGGCGGATTCTTCGACCTTATGTATGTGAATTTCCGCACTCCCGGATTCAGTCCGCACAGCAACTTCGCCTTCATAAGATATAAGGATGACGATGTTATTCTCATCATAGTGAATTTCTCAAGAGAAGCGTGCCATGTGAATCTTGTGATACCTGACATAGCATTTGAGATGACAGGTATGCAACGCGGCGAGGTGATCTCCACAGATCTGTTATGGGGTAAACCGCACAAGCTTATGCTTTCAACTACGGAACCTCTTTCGGTATATATGAGCGGAGGTGACGCTTTGGTGCTTCCCGTGGGACGAGAGAAGACCGTAGTAGAAAATGATTTGGCAAAGCCACAAGTCCAGATGTAAAAATAAATCGGACATAAAACGTGGATATGTCAAAAAATAATTCTAATTTTGTAAATAAATTTTACGATTCATATCATGAGCAATTATCTTCCGCCCATTAAAGTCTTCGCAGGGACAAAGAGTCTCTATTTAGGCGAGTCAATCTGCAAGGATTTGGGCATAGAATTAGGCAAAATGAACATAGAGACTTTTGCCGACGGTGAGTTTGAGGTCTCTTTTGAGGAATCGATTCGCGGTGCAGAGGTTTATCTGGTTCAGTCAACGTTTCCTAACAGCGACAATCTGATGGAGCTGCTTCTGATGATTGATGCCGCAAAGAGAGCGTCAGCTGCAACGATAGTGGCTGTGATTCCTTATTTCGGTTGGGCACGTCAGGACCGTAAGGATAAACCAAGAGTATCGATTGCTGCTAAACTTGTGGCTGATCTTCTGAGTGTCGCCGGTATTGACAGGTTGATAACTATGGACCTTCATGCCGATCAGATTCAGGGCTTCTTCAATGTTCCCGTTGACCATCTTTACGCCTCATCCATTTTTATTCCCTACGTAGAGAGTCTTCATCTTAAGAATCTTGTTATTGCGTCGCCTGACGTGGGCGGTGCAAAGAGAGCTAACTCTTACGCTAAGTATTTCGATGTGCCTCTTGTACTGTGCCATAAGCAGAGAGCTAAAGCCAATGTGGTGGAGAAGATGACAGTGATCGGTGATGTGAAGGGAAAGAATGTTGTGCTTGTGGACGACATCAGCGACACTGCCGGCACAATCACCAAGGCTGCCGACCTTCTTCTTGAAAACGGTGCCAACTCTGTTCGCGCACTTTGCAGCCACGCAGTGATGAGTGACCCGGCTACCGACCGAGTTAAGGCTTCGGGGCTGACAGAGATTGTCTTTACCGACTCAATTCCTTATGGTAAGGATAACCCGAAGGCTGTGGTGCTTCCGGTAGCGAAGCTTTTTGCCGATACTATCCGTCGTATCCACAACAATCAGTCAATCTCTTCGCAGTATCTCTTCAAGTAATATAAGGCATTTCTATTCGATTACAAAATATATCAGCGTAAGATCCCCTCGGTGTCTTGCGCTGATTTTTCTTTGAATATTTTCTACCACCGTATTTGTGGAAATTGTAAATAGATTATTTATTGTAACTCAAGGATTATTTTATTTGATGGTGGGTTGATTGAGATGACGAGTTTTGGAGGAGAAGTTGGCACCGATCTTGAAGATTCGGCGGTTGGCGGTGAGGTATCTACAGGCGTATTGTTTCTCGTTGATTTGGTCTATGGCCTGTTGAGAGGAGGAGTCGTATCTCAGCTCTATGATGTAGACGAATTTGGGGGTTTCTATAGTT
>CAMWIF010000035.1 GCA_947174225.1 uncultured Porphyromonadaceae bacterium
CGTGGGTATAGAAGCCGATGGGGAGAGAGACAATTTTACGGTAAAGAGTGTTGCGAATGTCGCGAACTACGCCATTGCGCAGAGGAATCATAAAGTAGTCGCTCAGATAGGCTGTGATTACTTTAAGGAAGGTACCTATAATAAGGAATACTGCCATAAGCGCCAGAGTGGTTGAACCTCCGAAGTGATCTATGAGAGTGGTGACATACCAATAGAAGTTATTCATCAACACATCTTTCACGTCGGCACTCCCCCACTCCATATAATTATAGGTGGTGGTGTCAATCTGGAAAAGAATGCGCAAAATAGGCATTATGAAAGCAAAGGAGAACAAGGTAAAGAAGGTGGTCAGGAAGTTAAAGACCACACTCCACACCACATTCCATTTATAAGGGCGTGCGAAACGCCTGATAAACATTAGAAGGTCTTTCATTGTGTCGGGTAAGCCACGTGACTCCAACTCAGAATCACGCCATAAAATTTTAACCACAAAGGTAACTATTTTTCCCCGTTGATGCAAATAACAATAATTTTATTAATTTTGCAGTCTGAAATTAAGGAAAGTAGTCTGAAAAAGGAGTTAATGAACTGAAAAATGATTTTCGATTCCACTTTATACGATTCGGTACTTACAGGTATGGCAGTCATGGCTGTGATTGTGTTCTTCGCTCTCCAGAAGATTGAGGCAGCCTATGGTATGACCTATACCCCTAAGTGGGGTCCGTCGCTTAATAATAAGGTGGCTTGGATCCTGATGGAGGCTCCTGCCTTCATACTTATGGCGTTGATATGGATTCTCAGTCCACGGGCAGGTGAAGCCGCACCTTGTGTTATGGCAGGTCTATTTGAACTTCATTATTTTCAGCGCACCTTTATTTTTCCCCTTCTTATGCGCGGCAAGAGCCGTATGCCCTTGGCGATAATGCTTATGGGAATGATATTCAACTCCATCAACGCATATCTTATAGGTGGTTGGCTCTTCCATCTCGCGCCCCCTGAGCTTTACACGCCGGAATGGCTCTATTCACCTCTCTTCATATTGGGATGCCTTATTTTCTTTGCCGGAATGGCAATCAATATACATTCCGACCACGTAATCCGCACATTACGTGCTCCGGGCGACACACGCCACTATATTCCTAAGAAAGGCTTATATAAATGGGTGGCAGGAGCCAATTACTTCGGTGAGTTTACAGAATGGGTCGGTTTCGCAATCCTCACCTGGTCGGCAGCCGGAGCCGTATTCGCTCTTTGGACCTTTGCCAACCTTGCTCCGAGAGCCAAGAGTCTGTCGGGACGTTATGCTGATCGCTTCGGCGAGGAATTCACCTCTCTCCGACTACGTTATATTATACCCTTCATCTATTGATTATGAAGCTATTTACCCCTGCAAATATAGGACCTGTCACCCTACGTAACCGCACTATCCGCTCTGCGGCTTTCGAGGGAATGGGCAAAGACAATAACCCTACACCTCAACTGCGCGATTATCATTGGAGTGTAGCAGAGGGGGGCGTGGGAATGACTACCCTTGCCTATGCCGGCATATGCCGCTCCGCGCTCTCATTCACCACCCAGCTCTGGCTGCGACCGGAAATCGTAGCTCCTCTACGTGAAATCACCGACGGCATACACCGCTTCGGAGCGAAAGCATCGATACAGATAGGTCATTGCGGCAATATGACCCACATAGCAACTGCCGGAGGCATACCGGTAGGTGCCTCATCAGGCTTCAACCTCTATTCCCCCACAATAGTAAGGGGAATGAGAAAAGATGAACTTAAACAGATGGCTCGTAATTTCGGCGATGCAGTACGCACAGCCCGCGATGCCGGATTTGACTGTGTAGAAGTCCATGCCGGTCACGGCTACCTGATCTCACAGTTCCTCTCACCTTATACTAACCACCGTCGCGATGAATACGGAGGATCGCTCCAAAACCGTATGCGCTTTATGCAGGAATGTATGGAGGAGGTGATGAAAGCAGCCGGAAGTGATATGGGGATATTGGTAAAGACCAATATGCGCGACGGATTCAAAGGGGGTATGGAGATTGAGGAGTGTCTTACAGTGGCACACGAATTGGAGAATTCAGGGGTACACGCGCTCGTACTCTCCGGAGGATTCGTAAGCAAGGCACCGATGTATGTGATGCGCGGCGAGATGCCCATCTACTCTATGACTCATTATATGAAGCAGTGGTGGCTGAAATATGGTGTGAGGATGGTGGGCAAGATGATGATTCCGACCGTACCGTTCAAAGAGCTGTATTTCCTTGACGACGCACGCCTTTTCCGTAGTGAGCTGAAGATGCCGCTTGTCTATGTAGGGGGTGTGGTAAGAAGGGAAAACGCCGATACCGTACTTGACCGAGAAGGCTTCGACTTTATCCAAATGGGACGTGCACTGCTAAATGAGCCCGACTTCGTAAACCGTATGCGGGACGACCTGACTCATCGCTGTGGCTGCGACCACGTGAACTATTGCATAGCGAGGATGTATTCACGTGAGATGGCGTGTCATAAGCATCTCGACAACCTTCCGAAGAAGATTGTCGAAGAAATAGCGGAAATAAAGCAAAGAGATGGGAAAAAATAAGGATCTGTCAGGCAGTTGTGCCATTGTCACAGGAGCAGCCGGAGGTATCGGGTTCTCCTTTTGTCGGGAACTTGCCTCACGCAACTGCCGACTGATAATGGTTGACATTTCGGAGGAACGGTTGTCAACGGCAGCCTCCACTCTCAAAACCACCTTCCCGGAGGCTTCAACCTATCTTCTTACCGCTGATCTCACCTCAGCTAATGTGGTGGAGCGTCTGGAAAGCTTTATTAAGGATAATAGCCTTGATCCTGATATACTCATTAATAATGCCGGCATATTCTCCTTCGCGCCCGTCACGGAGGTCAGCGAAGGTAAAATAAACTGCTTTGTTGACCTTCACGTGAGAGCGGTCACTCTCCTGTCACGCTGGATGGCAGCCCGACGTATGGAAGCCGGAAATGGCTGGATCCTGAATATATCGTCAATGTCTTGCTGGGCACCTATGCCGGGACTCTCAATGTATGCCGCCACCAAGGCATATATCCGTGTCTTCACCCGCTCCCTACATTATGATATGAAAGATTACGGGGTGAAAGTTATGGCTGCCTGCCCCGGAGGGATAGCGACCGATCTCTTCGGACTGCCCGAAAATCTGAAACGTCTTGCCGTAAAAATCGGAGCAATCGACACTCCGGAACGATTTACCCGTAATGCCATTAATAAACTTCTGAAGGGAAGACAGCAATACATCAACGGTTGGCTTAACCGTATAGCCATATTTATGGTAGGCATTACTCCGACTACCGTAAGAATGATGGTAAAGCATCATCTTTTGGATAAAGGGATAAAAAGATGAACAAAATCTAAGTCTTTTATATAAAAAGTGAAGAATATACTATTAAATCATCATTTTTTTCCTTTTAGATTTGAAACATTTGTCACAAAGTATTATCTTTGTGCAATTATTTCAGCACGGCTCTTTTAATAATCGTTATGCCGGCTGATTAGCTCCGTATTATCTTCACTTGTGAAAGTCAGGGATAATACGATTTTATAAGTTCAAATGATTTGATTTATAAAGTAATGAGTGTGAAGAAGGGGAAGAGTCGGAGAGACTATTCCCCTTCGTTTACATTCAGAATATCAAATTTATTTTGTAATTTTGCCATTGATGAACGCATCGTTGTCATATCCATACAAGTTTTTTCCGGTGGGCTCCGCTCTTTTCGCAGCTCTCCTTGCTTTCGTCATATACCTGCTCACAGCCGACAGCTCCGTATCTTACTGGGATTGTCCGGAATATGTGCTCACTGCGTCTTCACTTCAAATAGGTCATCCTCCGGGCAACCCCATATGGACCTTGGCTATGCGTATAGCCACGATTCCTTTTGCTCCCGAATATCACGCAAGGGTAATAAACATTTGCAGCGGTGTACTTATGGCGTTGGCAGTGTTTTTTCTTGCCCGCATTATATATTGCTTTATAAGCCACGTATTGGCAGCCCGACAACACCACAACCGTTTCCTTGGTCGGAATGAAATTAACGTTTGGAGTGCTTCTTCCGCAGCCTTAACGTCGCTATGCTTCGCAGTGCTCGACTCCACCTGGTTTTCAGCAGTGGAAGCGGAAGTATACGCCTTTTCCACATTCTTAACCGCCTTCACCATATGGCTGATGCTGAAATGGGCAGAAGCTCCTTCACAAAAGCAAAAAGACCGTATGCTGATACTCATAGCCTATATTTTAGGGCTATCTTTAGGGGTGCATCAGCTTAACCTACTCTGTTTGCCTGTACTTGCGCTCATATTTATATATGAACGCTACCCCAACCGAAAATGCTTATGGCAAGGGTGGTTAGCAATTGGCATATCATTTGTGATTGTCGGGCTTATCCTTCTCGGACTTATGCCGGGAGCCGTGGCGTGGACTGGAGTGCTCGAACTCCTATGTGTAAACAAGCTTGGACTACCCTATTTTTCAGGCATAATCATCTATGGCGTCCTTATGATCGGTGCCTCACTGCTTGCTGTGAGATTCATACCGACGGCATCGCGACTGTGGCTATCAGTACTCGTTCAGAGCGTGATTTGGTTTTCAGGTATATACGTCTTCAAGTGTAACATATGGATTGC
This sequence comes from uncultured Porphyromonadaceae bacterium, assembly GCA_947174225.1. GTDB lineage: Bacteria > Bacteroidota > Bacteroidia > Bacteroidales > Muribaculaceae > Lepagella. The sequence goes on from CAMWIF010000035.1 coordinate 4,675, forward strand.
TCTCCTCATATCTATCGTAACGGCACAGTGCGTTGTGGCTTTAATGTCTCGCAGAGCCATACTCACTACAACATGGATGTTGGTAATGGTATGGATGGGGTATTCGGCAGTTATGCTGCTTTTGGTGAGAGGTTATGCGTCGCCACCGGTAAACGAAGCTGCCCCAACCGATATTTTCAGTCTGCAACGCTATATAGCCCGTGAACAGTACGGTTCAAAACCACTTTTCTATGGACCGACACCGTTTAGCCGACCTATGTTGGAGGAGAGAATGAATCCACACAGTCCGGTGCCTGATTATTCACACTATGTGTTAGAAAAGGAGGGTCCCCGCTATGGGCGTGTCCAGCCATCACCAAGGCTTGCCCATCGTAGCCGAATGTTATCACATACAGACTCCATCGACAACAATTCTGTAATTGATGCCGAGTACGGCTACCTCCTCACTGACTATCGCTTCTCACGGCTGACCACTCCGGAGCTGAACATGTTCTTTCCACGCATCACCTCTTCCGCGCCGCATATGCTTGAGAGTTACACCGACTGGGCAGGAATGACACGCGACAATATGAAAAGTGTGGAAATCACCACAGCCATAGACTCAACCGGCAAAGCCGTAGGAAAGCTCTCACTTTCCGGTGACCGACTCAAAGAGACAGCCCTGCGCCCGACCTACCTCCAGAATCTGCGCTTCTTCCTATCTTACCAGGTAGGATATATGTATATGCGTTATCTGCTGTGGAACTTCGTAGGCAGGCAGAACGACATTCCTTCAACCGGAGAGATTGACCATGGCAATGTCATAACAGGTTTTGAGCCGATCGACACTATGATGTTGGGCAATCAGGCACTTATGCCAACCTCAGCAACCTATGAAAATGCAGGACGACACACCTACTATGCCATTCCCTTCCTCTTAGGTATCCTTGGTATCATATTCCTTCTACGGTCGGGTCGTGACGGGAAGCGTATAGCAGCAGTTGTCACAATGCTCTTCCTTATGACCGGTTTGGCAATCGTAGTCTATCTTAACCAGACACCGGGGGAACCGCGAGAACGCGACTATGCTTTCATAGGGTCGTATATGGCGTTCTGCATATGGATAGCTTTCGGTCTTGTATATTTAGGTATACTTGCTAAGATATTTATTACATCAAACCGGGTGGCAACAGGGATAGTCACCACTTCGGGAGCGCTTCTCTTCATACTCCTTATAGCAGAGAACTACCCCGACCATAACCGAACCGGACGCTACCACACACGTGCTTTCGCCCTCAACACACTTGCAGGGAAGGAGCGTGACATAATTTTCTCCTACGGTGACAACTATTCCTTCCCGCTTTGGTATGCCCAAGAAGTGGAAGGAGCCGTGCCTGAAGCGACCATAATCGACGTTTCCTATCTCTCCACACCGGAATATGTGGTGAATCTGCTTAAACAAGGCAACAAGGGACTAAAACTTACGGCTACTCCCGGTGACATCGCATTTGGGGCATACGCTTTCACGCGGGTAGCCACCGAAGCTGACACAGTGCCGCGTCCACTTCTTGAAATCCTGCGTGATCTTTATGCTTCCGCGGATGTAAATCCTACTCTGCATTATTCAAGGGCACTTCTTCCGGGACGCACGATGGGTGACACTATCACATTAAACCTCAGATCTCTCGCCACAGTGTCAGGTATGATACCGTTCCGCACCCTTATGTTGCTCGACATTATAGCCACTAATCTTGACCAGCCCTCACCCCGACCACTCAGTTTCCTCTCCTCCGTGAAACGAGAGGTGATATATCCTATCAAAGACTCTACCCTACCGGAAGCTTTCTCCGATACATATGCCCCCTTTATGACCACTGAGGAATATATCGACCGGTTAATCACAAGCGCAAAAGCCGTGGATTCCACCTCGAATGCACACAATGATAAGCAACCATATGTAGACCCTGTGATAGATGACCAAATAAGGCACCAAAGGGGCGCAATAGTAAGAGTAGCGACACAATTAATGAATATTGATAAGTCTCAGAAAGCCCATGAGCTGCTCCGGCGCTTTCCGGGCCTCTTCACCTACACTGCTCCCGGCTCCTACACCTTTGCCGACACCACCTATCACGAAACGCTCGAAGCCGCCAAGCTGCTCCTCGCCGAGCAAGACACTGCCTCAGCCTCAGCAGCTCTAATGCTCCTTGACCGTTCACATGAAGAGGCAACAGCATGGCGCAGATATTATTTCTCTCTCCCCGCTGAGCGACGGCACGCAGTGTCGAACTCATCTCGCCGACTTATAACCACCCTCCCTTTGATCGACTCCCTAACAGAGAAGGCAAAGGAAATTTATAATATAACTAAACAAACCAACTAAATCACATCTGAATATGAAACCACTCTATATCATAGGTTACATGGGCTGTGGCAAGACCACTTTCGGCCGTGCCCTATCACAAGTGACCGGTCTGCGCTTTGTAGACCTTGACCATCTTATCGAAGAGCGTCATAACGCCACAGTACGTGAGATTTTCGACACCAAAGGAGAAGAGACATTCCGCACAATAGAGCGCGATATGCTCCACGAGACAGCCGAATGGGAAGACTGCATAGTGTCGTGTGGGGGCGGCACACCCTGCTTCTTCGACAACGTGGCGTTTATGAATGAGAACGGCACCACACTTTGGCTGAAGGCAACCCACGATTGCCTCTTTTCCCGTCTTATCCGCAAGCGTGAGAAACGTCCGCTCCTTGCCGGACGGAGCGACGACGAGATTCGCACCATAATTGACTCACAGCTCAAGGCAAGGTCACCTTTCTACTCGCAAGCATCCATACGCTGGCAGGGGGATTCGCTTGAAGACCGCCGCCAGATAGACGACAATGTTGCCGATTTTCTCAAAGCCTATCCGGAGTTTAAGGTGGAAAGGTGATAATGGCATCGGCAAAATATGATTTTTTTTGTTTTTTTCATCCTTTTGAACTAATTTTGTGAAATAAGTCTAACCCAAGTAATCGTGAAAAATAAACTTTACCCAGTTATTCTGAAGATTAATAAATTTATCTCTGTTCATTATGGTCGAGAATGAAATAAAAACCACTATAGAGCTGGAGCCACAACCCGCGATAGTGAATGATGGAAATGCCTCAAATGCCATACGTATAGGACTCGTGGCGAACTATACCGACACCGACGAGACCCGCTTTCTCCTAACCCCCGAAGGATGTGGGCTTCTTACCTCAGCCGGTTTCAAGATCATAATGGAACAGGGAGCTGCCACTGACATCAGCTTCCCTGACTCAGCCTATTCGGAATTTGGCGCGGAGATAGCATCACGCTCGGAGGCACTGAAAGCAGATGTGGTGCTCTCCTATCAGCCGCTTCACGTGCGCGACATCAAGAAAATGCGCAAAGGTGCCCTGCTTCTCACCATGATGGGCGACGGGCTTTTTGAGGCTCCCGTAGTGAAAGCTCTCCTTGAGATGCGCATCACCGCCGGATGTCTCGACAATATGAGCAGCCACAACGACGAGAAGGTCTTCGCAGATATAGTGGATGAGATCGACGGACGCGGTGCCGTGATATATGCTCAGGAATTCCTGTCGTATGTAGGAGGTGGCAAGGGTGTGCTGCTTGCCGGTGTGGCAGGTCTGAATCCGTGTGAGGTACTTGTAATCGGCGATGGCACCACTGCCTATTCCGCTGCACGGGCAGCCATGGCGGCAGGTGCTTATGTCACACTAATGAACAACGACATCTCGCAGCTCCAGATAGCACGTCAATATTGTGGCGACAAACTCAACACTATAGCTATACATCCGAGGGTGCTGTTCAATAAAGTGAAATCAGCCGACGTGATTCTGATAGGTGAGTGTACACGTAGCTTCGAATTCCCGAAGAGCCTTTCGGTGGCATTAAAAGACTCCGTATATGTGCTCGACTTCAAAGAGACCCATCCCTCGCTTTCAGTGCCCCGCACAGTAGCGATGGCTCTCTCCAACGTATTGGTGAATTTCTTCGATGAGATGGCTATCAAGGGGGGACCGGAAAGGATGATAGCCAACACTCCCGGTATGCAGGAGGGACTTATCACTTATAGAGGCAAGCTCGTAGACAAGCTTGTAGCCTCTTTCCTTAACCTACCCTGCGTTGACATAAAGGTGATGATCTCAGCCACCAATTGACCACCCTCAACGCCCCATACATTCCAGTGACAATATACCGGTATTCCTATGACGGACGGAAACAGTCAACGGACCCTTATTCACATCCTCTCAGACAACCGTTGGGGAGGGATTGCCCGCTATGCGCTCGACATATGTCGCCATTTCAAGGGTGAGGGTTGGAATGTTATGGCCTTTACCGTAGGTGCCAAAGCAGTAGACGCTCTCTTTGAAAAAGAGGGCGTCACGCTTTTACACGCGCCTCTGTGGGGATTGTTCGACATAGGCTCGGCAAAGGTGTTGGCAAAGACTCTCAAAAAACTGCCTCCGGACTCAGTAACAATCCATGCCCACGGTTTCCGTAATGCCTTCACAGCCCTGCTCGCACGTAAGCTTGCCGGACGCAAGGATGTGAGGATAGTAATGACACGCCATAAGGTGAAACGGGGAATCGACACCTGGCTTTTCCGCCGAATCTACAGGAATCTCGACGCGATGATATTCGTGTCTATCCTTGCCCGTGACCGGTTCCTATCCACGTGGCATTCCAAACCGCTCACCTTCTCGGAAGAGAAACTTCACATAATCCACAACAGTCTTAATCTCCCGCCCATCCCTCCACGAGAACGCTCGGAAAAGGGACCTGTCACCGCGATGTTTCACGGTCCGCTCGTGCCGGGTAAAGGGATTGAGGTACTTATCGACGCGATGTCGCGTCTGAAAGGTTCAAGGATAAGGCTACGCATAGTAGGAAGCGGTACGCCCGACTATGTGGACCGTATGCGCCGACGTGCCATCACACGCGGAGTAATGGATATGATAGACTGGCGTAAACATTCTGACAATCCTCTTGACCATATAGCGGAAAGCGATTTCGGTGTGCTCCCTTCGATAGTGGAGGAAGCATTCGGCTTGTCAAATGCCGAATATATGTTTTCCGGCAAACCACAAGTATGCTCTTCCAACGGGGCACAGCCTGAATATATCACCGATGGCAGAGAGGGCTTTTTGGTGACACCGGGAAATACCGCTATGCTTGCCGAAGCAATGCGTAAACTTGCCTCTGACCCCGACCTACGTCGCAGAATGGGAGAGAGGGCGTACGCTTCATTTCGCGACACCCTCTCCTGGCCTCATTTCATCCATTCCCTACTTGCAGTTTATGGTTGAGGGTTTAAAGTTTAAAGTTTAGGGGTTTGGGTTTAGGGTTTGGGACAGATTAGTGAGCGTCAAGCCAGTTCTCGGCAACGCCATACGAGGCGGTGAGCTTCACCTTACCGTTGTAGGCATTCTCCATACACTCCACGACTATCTTCTGCACTTCCGGAAGCTCCTCAGGCACCACGTCGAAGTTCAACTCGTCGTGTACCTGCATTATCATCTTTGATTTCAGGTTCTTTTCGCTTAACTTACGGTCAATGTCAACCATAGCCACCTTTATTATATCGGCAGCAGCACCCTGTATCGGAGCATTTACGGCGTTGCGCTCGGCATAGCCTCTCACCACAGGATTCTTACTGTTGATGTCGGGCAAACGACGTTTGCGACCCATACGGGTGGAGACATAGCCATTCTCACGAGCACTCTCCACGGCATCAGCCATATATTTGTGGATGGTCGGGAAAGTAGCGAAATAGTTGTCGATAAGTTCCTTGGCATCGGTGCGCGGTATTCCCAAGCGCGAAGCGAGACCGAAGGCGGAGATGCCGTATAGTATTCCGAAATTAGCGGTCTTGGCGTGACGACGCTCATCAGCAGTCACCTCGTCACGCTCCTTATGGTATATCTTGGCAGCCGTGATGGCGTGGATGTCGTCGCCGTGCTTGAAAGCATCGAGCATAGTGTCATCATTTGCGAAATCAGCCACAAGACGCAACTCAATCTGCGAATAGTCGGCTGACAGGAAGAGGTGGGCCTTATCAGCTATGAATGCACGACGTATCTCACGACCCTGATCCTCCCTCACAGGTATGTTCTGAAGGTTAGGGGAAGATGATGATATACGTCCGGTAGCGGTAATGGTCTGGTTGTAGACAGTGTGTACCTTACCTGTCACGGGATTGATGGCAGCAGGTAAGGCAAGCAGATAGGTAGTGAGGAGCTTCTTCAACTGACGGTATTCCAATATCTTACCAACGATGGGATTCTTATGGGCAACCTTTTCAAGAATGTCCTCACTGGTGGAATACTGTCCTGTCTTTGTCTTCTTTGCCTTCGGGTCGAGCTGGAGCTTATCAAACAGTATCTCTCCCACTTTGGCAGGTGAACCCACATTGAATTCCTCACCGGCAAGTTCGTGAATCTCCTTCTCCAATTGGCTGATACGGTTCTCCAATTGTTTCGCAGCGTCGTTCAGGGCTTCCACATCAATGCGCACACCCTCTATCTCCATCTTGGCAAGCACTGACGCAAGGGGAATCTCAACCTCGTCGAGAAGTTTCCTCATTCCTTCGCTCTCAATCTCCTTCTCAAGCAACGGTTTCAGACGTATCACCAGCGAAGCCTGTTCACAAGCCCATTGGGCAATAGTTTCCTGAGAAGCCGCAGGGACCTTGGAACCGCGCTTCACACTGAATTGAGGTTCCGGAAGCGCGGTATAATTCAAATAAAGCGTAGAAAGTGTGTCAACGGCGTGACGCATCTCCGGCTGGAGAAGATAATGGGCAAGCGAAACATCATAATAATTTACCAATGCAGGGGCATCATCGTTGCGGAGACGATGCGCCAAAACATAGTCACGCTTTGCCTGAGCCGTGATTTTGAGAATATCTTTACGAGCCATAATGTCGAGCACCACAGCCATACCGATTTCATTATCGGCTGCCACGTAATATGCTTCCGTATCGCTCACAGCCACAGCCGCACCCTTTATCGGTGCCGTCA
>CAMWIF010000036.1 GCA_947174225.1 uncultured Porphyromonadaceae bacterium
AAGATTATGGCTCTTGGCTACCTTGGCAAAAACCTCCTTTGGGCAGGTTCACCCCTTATGAACAATGACCCCAACATCGCTGCTCACGGTGGCACAAAGCTCCCCGGCAACGCATTGGGTTATAATGAGGATTTCTGCAAGCGTGCTGCTGACGTTTTCGGTGAGCTTCTCAATCTCGTTGAGTCTGGTCAGACTCAGTATTCACTCGTGAAGTTTGAGAACTATAAGGATCTCTTCCTTTCTCACTCAAGAGGTGGCTTGATGCCCGGTTCTACTGAGGCTATCTACCGCAATCCGTGTGACGACTGGAACCGTTCAAACTGGGGACAGACCAACGACTATGGCACAAAGTTCCTTACCAACAACGGTATCTGCTATCACCCGACTGCCAACTACGTAAACTATTACGGTATGGCTAACGGTCTTCCTCTTGACGATCCTGATTCAGGTTTCGATAAGACTCATCCTTGGAAGGGTCGTGACCCCCGCTTCTACCATGACATCCGTTTCGATGGCTGCAAGCTCGAACTCGGTGGCAACCCACAGGCAGATGATGTCCGCTACGCTCCTCTCTACACAGGTGGTAAGCTCCGCTCTGATACTGAAGGTAGCCGCTCAGGTTATCTGAACTATAAGTTTGTGCGTGACGACTTCAACCAGTGGGACAACCAGGGCGGTGGCAACTGGGGTGCAAACAACCATATGCTCATCCCCTATATGCGTCTTGCCGATATATATCTGATGTATGCTGAGAGTGCTTGCAACGGCTACGGCTCGGCACAGGGTAAATCCGGCAAATTCTCTAAGACCGCTGTTGAGGCTATCAACACCATCCGCAAGCGTGCCGGTGTTGCCAATGTCAACGCGAAGTTCACAGGCTCGCTCGATGCCTTTATGGGTGAGGTTCGTCGTGAACGCGCTGTGGAGCTTGCTTTCGAGTCTCACCGTTTCACCGACCTGCGACGCTGGATGCTTATTGACAAATATCCCTACAACATCAAGACCTCTCAGGAATTCACCCGTTCAGGCAATCTTGCCGGTGTCGACAAGGATTCCTCAGTGGGTATCAATAAGACTGACCCCACTCAGAATACGGTTGTAGGCTTTAGCGAAAAAGTGGTCGTAGAGCGTCCTCTTACCGAGAAGCACTATTGGCTCCCCTTGAAGGTGAAAGACGTGTCAATGTATCCTGAATTATATCAGAATCCGGGATGGTGATAATAACCCCATAATTACCTTTCAATAATGAAAAATTCTAATAACATCATATATCCCCTCGCAGCGGCAGCCGCTCTGCTCTTCACTCCCGGTGCTTTCGCCCAGGACGACGAGACATTCGTGCCGGCGGATTCGCTGCCACAGGGAATCCAGCTCCCTTTCCGCACAAGTGACGGCAGCGACATTCTCGGCGGCGTCTCTTCTGTGAATATGGTTGAGCTTGAGAAGAAGAGCTTCAACACCTACACCTTCGAGAATGTCAGTGCCCTCACCAATACAAGCTGGGATATGGGCGGTATGCTGATGTTGGTTGACGGTGTGCCTCGTGATGACAACAATATTCTCCCCCAAGAGATCGAGAGCATCACATTCCTTAAAGGTGCTCAGGCAGTGGTGCTCTACGGCTCTACCGCCGCAAAGGGTGCCGTGCTCATCACCACCAAGCGTGGCCGTCCCGACGGACTCCATGTCTCTGTGCGTGGCAATGCCCAGATGTTCGTGCCCAAGAGATACCAGAAATATCTCGGTGCAGCCGAGTATATGACCCTCTACAATGAGGCACGTGCCAACGACGGTCTTGCTCCCGCTTTCACAGCTGAGGACATCTACAACTACGGCTCTCACCGCAATCTCTCACGCTATCCCGACATCAACTTCTTCTCCGACGAATATCTGAAGAAGCAGTACATGAAATATGAGGGACAGGCTGAATTTACAGGCGGTGCCAAGTTTGCACAATTCTACGCTCTTGTTGACGTTTATCATGTAGACGACATCATCAAATTCGGTGAAGGTAAGAACAATGGTCAGACTCGTCTGAGCTTGCGTGGCAACATCGACCTTAATCTCAATGATTGGGTGTCAGGTTGGGTAAACACCAGCGCGACTTTCTATGACAACCGTTATGACCATGCCAGCTATTGGAGCAATGCCGCTTCTATGCGTCCCGCTGTGCAGGGCACCTCACCCTTCGTGCCCTTCATTCCTATCGACGCTATCGAGGCAGATGATGAGGAGAGCTGGGCTTTGGTGAACAATAGTAACCACCTTATCGGTGGCAAGTACCTCCTCGGTGGTACTCAGCAGTATCAGAGCAATGCCTTTGCTGCTATGTACGCCGGTGGTTATACCAAGTCTACCACTCGTCAGCTCCAGTTTGATGCAGGTATCCGCATCGACTTCGGCAAGGTTGTAAAGGGTCTCTCTTTCACCGCTCACGGTGCAGTGGACTACAACACCATCTATTCAGCATCTCTTTCGCCCACATATGCTGTCTACGAGGCTACTTGGAGCAACTATGGTGGAAAAGACGTGATTTCCGGTCTTAAGAAGTATAACGACGACTTCACCAGCGGCAATATGGGTGTTGGTGGCGGTTCAGAGCGTCAGACTCTCCTTTTCTCCGGTCAGTTTGACTATAAGAACACCTTCAACGACGTTCACAATGTAGACGCTACTGTTGTGGCTCACGGCTACAAGCGTACTTACTCCGGTCAGTACCACCGCACCACAAATGCTACTCTTGGTTTCCGTGCGGCTTATAACTATGCCAATCGCTACTATGCTGAGTTCAACGGTGCTATCAACCATTCAGCACGCTTCAAACCGGGTCACCGCAATGGTTTCTCACCTGTGGGAAGTATTGGCTGGCGTATCGGTCAGGAGGAATTCCTGAAAGACAGCGAGGCTATCAGCGAACTTCGCATCAACGCCACTTACGGTCGTATCCTTCAGGACATTGATATGCTCAAGAACGGTAATCTCGATGACAGCTTCTATATGTGGGACGGCAAGTTCACTGCCAACGGCGCATGGTGGGGCTGGAATGACGGTCACAAAGGTATCCAGACCTTCATGAGTACTCAGGGTACAAACCCCAACCTCACATTCGTGAAGCGTAATGAGTTTAACGTTGGTCTTGACATGGGCTTCGTGAACAATATGATTACCCTTAGCGGTGCATATTTCAACACTAAGGTGGACGGTCTTCCCATTCAGGCTACCAACCTCTATCCAAGCTATATGCTTGCAGGTTGGGGTAGCGAGGGTGCCAGTTCCTTCATCCCTTACATCAACTATGATGCTTATAAGGTGGAGGGTTTCGAGCTTATGGCTAACTTCAACAAGCAGTTCGGCGACTTCAAGGTTGGCTTCGGTGCAAATATGATGTATGTAACTACAAAGAACACCAAGATCAGCGAGAACGTGGAGTATGAATGGCAGAAGAGCGAGGGACAGAACAGAAGCGCATTGCGTGGCTACCGTTGTCTTGGCTACTTCCAGAACGAGGAGGAGATTTCCAGAAGTGCTCTCATCAACAACAATACCAAGCCCGGCGACCTTAAATATGAGGATGTCAACGGTGACGGTATCATCGACAGCAAAGATATGGTAATCATCGGTCGTTGGGATAATCCTTGGACTTATGGTATGAATCTTACCCTCGGTTATAAGGGCTTTACTCTCTTCGTAGCCGCAACAGGTTGGGCAGGTGGAAACGCAATTAAGGATAATCAGGCTGCCTGGGTTTATGGCGACCGCAAGTATTCAGAGATAGTTCGCGGACGCTGGACTCCCGAGACTGCTGCCACTGCCACTTATCCTCGCCTCACCACTCAGAGTGGCGCACTCAACTTTGTTACCTCCGACTATTGGATGTATGATAGTGATACCTTCTGCTTGGATCAGATTCAGCTTACCTACGACTTCCCCGCGAAGTGGTTCGACCATAAGTTTGTGAAGGGTCTTCAGCTCTACGTCAATGGCAATGACCTCTGGCGAGCATGCAAGGAGAAGAAATATCGTGAGACCACAGTTGGCGGCAGTCCTCAGACCCGCAGCTACAACTTCGGTGTTAAAGTAAACTTCTAAAACTAAAACGACAACATGAACAAGATAATAAAAGCAGGTGTATTCGCTCTGATGGCAGCAGCCTTCGTCTCTTGCGACGATGTGTTTGAACCGCTGCCGGAGAATAACCTTCCCATCGACTATCTGGTGATGAACTCATCATATGCCGAGAATGTGTTGGGTAACGTCTATGCCTTCATGCCCTCATTCGATGTATTCAATCTGAGTGAGGCGGGAACCGATGATGCTGTCTCCAACGAAGCCAACAACAGCTGGCGCCTTATAGCTTCCGGCTCTTGGACCTCTCAGAGCAATCCGATGAATCGTTGGGAGATGACCCGCACTTGTATACAGTATTGCAACCTCCTCCTCAGCCGTATCGACGATGTGGAGTGGGCAAAGGATGAGGCTGCCAGTGCTTGCTTCCACGACCGTTTCTATGCAGAGGCTCGTGCCCTTCGCGGTATCCTTATGTATAACCTCCTTCAGGCACACGCCGGTATCGACAACTCAGGTGAGCTTCTTGGTATACCCATCGTTCTTGAGCCTGAGGATGCCACCAGCAACTTCAATGTGCCCCGTAATACTTTCATTGAGTGCTACAACTCTATGATGGAGGATTTCAACGAGGCTCTCAAGTATCTTCCGGCTACATTTAAGTCATATGATGCTCAGGAAGATCCGGCATCGCTTGCAGAGCTTCAGCAGAAGTATCCCGGCATCACAGAGGGTAACGCCAACCGTGTGTTCGGTGCAGGATTCATGGGCCGTATCAGCGGTCAGATTGTGCAGGCGTTCATCTCTCGCGCTTCTCTCCTCGCAGCAAGTCCTGCTTTCGAGAAGTCGGGCGTGACTTGGGAGACTGCCGCCAATGCTGCTGCCGGTGTGCTTAAGGCTATCAACGGCATTTCAGGTATGGCTGAAGATGGTGGCACATGGTATTGTGATGCTACTATGGATGCTCTTCAGGACGGTGACTGTCCTCCCGAGGTAATCTGGCGTACTGAGAAGGGTGAGAGCCACGACCGTGAGTCTACTTACTTCCCTCCCACGCTCTACGGCAGCGGACGCATCAACCCGACACAGAACCTTGTGGATGCCTTCCCGATGGCTAATGGTTATCCTATCACCGACCCTCTGTCGGGCTATGATCCCCAGGATCCTTATAAGAATCGCGACCAGCGTTTCTATGATTACATCATCTACAACGGAGCCACTGCCGGCACAGCCAACACTGTGATCAATACGGCTGCTGATTCCAACACCAACGACGGTCTTGATAAGATTACCACCTCAACCCGCACCGGTTACTATATGAAGAAGCACCTTCGTATGGATGTGAACGCCAACTCAAGCAACATCGTTGACAAGAACCATTACACCGCACGTCTCCGCTACACCGAGTTCTTCCTTAACTATGCTGAGGCTGCAAATGAGGCGTGGGGTCCCACAGGTTCAGGTTCCAACGGCTATTCTGCTTACGATGTGATCAAGGCTCTCCGCAGCCGTGCTCTCATTGGTCTTGAGAATGGTGATGCCTATCTTGAAAGCTGCAAGAGCAGCAAGGAAGAGATGCGTAAGCTTATCCGCAACGAGCGTCGTCTTGAGCTTTGCTTTGAGGGCTTCCGCTTCTACGATCTCCGTCGCTGGAAAGCCGACCTCAACGAGACTGCCAAAGGTATGCATATCGAAGACGGCGTTTACTCTGTATTCGATGTTGACACCCGCAACTACAAGGATTATATGTATTATGGTCCGATACCTTATTCAGAGACTTTGAAGTTCAGCAATCTTCAGCAGAACGCCGGATGGTAAGTCTTGCTCTCTCTTAACTACAAATTCATAAAGACAAAATGAAAAAATCGATTTTCTCAATATTCGCCTTGGGTGTGCTTCTTGCAGGTTGCCACAACAGTGATGTGGATTATCCCGATTTCGAGTATCAGACAATCTCGTTTGCATATCCGAATCCTATCCGTACCATCACTCTCGGCTATGAGGCGGATGTAGACAATTCCAACGACAACGCTCACAAGTTTGAGATCAAGGCTGTGCTTGGTGGTGTCAACGAGAACCGTGCTGACCACTCGGTTACGTTCCGTGTCGCCAATGAACTTTGTGACGGACTCTATTTCGAGAATGGTGAGCCTGTGTTGGCAATGCCGGAATCTTACTATACTCTTTCAACAGACCGTATGGTCATTAAGAAAGGTGATGTGTTAGGAGGAGTTGAGGTGCAGCTCACCGACGCTTACTTCGCCGATCCCAAGAGCATTGATGTGAACTATGTTCTGCCTATCCTTTTGGTCAATTCCGCTGACTCAATTCTCAGTGGTAAGGCTAAGGATGGTGTCGAGAATCCTGACCGCCGCAACGCCGACGACTGGTCGATTCAGCCGAAAGACTTCACTCTCTATGCTGTGAAGTATAAGAACAAATATGACGGCTGCTGGCTGAGCAAGGGCACCGACGTGATTGATGACAATGGTGAGGTCAGGACTGATGACCGTAATGTGGAGTACTGGGAGAAGGCTTCTCTTCGTTATCTGAAGTCAAAATCTCTCAATCAGGTTGTCTACACCAAGGAGTATGATATGCCTATCATCAATAAGAAGGGTAAGAAGGATGAGGTACACATTGTATGCGACCTTCTTCTTGATATCACTGATGACGGCAACATCACTATCACCTCCCTTTCCGACGGTGTCACCGCTTCCGGTTCCGGCACATGGAAAGAATTGGGCGAACCTAAGGCTTTCGGCGATAAGGACCGTGACCTTATGAAGCTTAACTATACTCTTCGTTTCGAGTATATGATTCACGAGCCTAAGAAGACTATGGCTTATTACGAGCTTAAGTGTGATGAAAGCATGGTGCTCCGCGACCGCCAGAACAAACAGGAGTGGTTTAACTATGTGCTTGAATAACTAAACACCGGCATCAGGCGGATCTCTCCCCTTAGGATGTGATTCGCCTGATACCGACAAATCTCTGAAACGACAATGAAAAACTATATCAAAATAGCCGCTCTTGGAACTCTCGGCTTGATACTGACGGGATGTGCCGACACCACTGTCGATTACTTTCCCGTAGAGAAGCCTCAGAGCATCATAGATTACGAGTATCTTAACGATTATGCTCCGCTGAAGAGCTATATCGACCGTGCAGCTCATCCCGGTTTCCTTTTAGGAACAGGTGTGGGTGCCGGCGACTATAACGCCAAAGGTCTCATTTACCGTGTGACCAATAGCAATTTCGACCAGATGACTGCCGGCAACGAGATGAAGTATGCCTCGGTTGTGCAGGATGATGGCACAATGGATTTTGCCACTGTTGAGAACTTTGTCGCGAATGCTGAGGCAGCTGAGATGTCGATTTACGGTCACACCCTTTGCTGGCACGCGCAGCAGAACACCACCTATCTCAACAGTCTCTTGGCAGACCTTGAAGACGATGAGGAAGGTACAGTAGCTGAAAAGCAGTATGCCATTATCGATGCCGAACTCGATCGCTGGATTGGCGGTATGATGGATGCTACTCACGGCTACGTGAAGGCTTGGGACGCCGTAAACGAGTGTATCTTGGATGATGGTGTCCTCAGAACTACTGAGAGCATACCTGATAAGGGTGCATTCTACTGGGCTGATTACCTCGGTGAGAACTTCGTGCGCAACGTTGTGAAATATGCCCGTCAGCACTATGCCGAGCAGGAGGGTGCAAATGCATCAGATCTGAAGCTCTTCATAAACGACTATAACCTTGAGGCTGCCTACAACAATACTCTTAAGACGGACAAGCTCGTTGAGTGGATTAAAAAGTGGGAATCCGACGGTGTTACCAAGATTGACGGTATCGGCAGCCAGATGCACGTTAGCTATAGCTGCAATCCTACCGAGCAGAAACGTCGCGAGGATGCCGTGGTGAAGATGCTCAATACCTTGGCAGCTTCCGGCAAGCTCGTCAGAATCACAGAGCTTGATATGGGTATCGATGATGCCGAGGGACAGTCTATCGCAACTGCTGATGTTACCTTGGAGCAGCATAAGGCTATGGGTGACTACTACAAGTTTATTATCTCGAAGTATTTTGAGATTATCCCCGTGGCGCAGCAGTACGGTATCTGCCAGTGGGCACAGACTGATGCCAACGCCAAGAGTGGCTGGCGTGCCAATTGCCCCATCGGTCTTTGGACAGAGTACAATGCGGCTGCAGGTACAGGCTTTGAGCGCAAACCCGCATACGGCAGCTTCTGCGAGGCTCTCGCCGGCAAATAACAGCAATTCCATATCATAAAAGTTTAGGAGGATACACCGCATTAGACGGTGTATCCTCCTAAACTTTTACAGATTTATGAGAGTTTATCTGATTAGATTGATTGATAGCTGGTTAACTTCAATGTTACATTTTTATGTTACGAATCTGAACGCCATTGTTACACTTTTTTCGTGGGTTGTTACGATTAGATATGTATTGAGCATTTATATAATTTGGGAGGAGTATATTAAGTAGTAATTTTGCGTGGTAAATATCTAAGTCAAGACAATTTTTTAGTTAACCATAATTATTAATCAAATTCTAAACGCATGAAGAAATTTTTTCTTTCGATGCTTGCTCTTGCTTCAATGGCAGGGGTGGCTTGCGCTCAAGAGGTAGTCGCTACATACGACTTTACCAAGATGAGAGAGTATCCTTGGGGCGTTCCTGATGGAGTTACTCTAACAATGGAAAATCAGTGCCTGAATGCTTCAGGTAGTGGTTGGTGGCAGTTTAAAGCTGCTGAAGCTCAGTTGGAGCCGGATTCTCCTTACACAATTACTATGGCCATTAAAGCAAGCAAAAAAGGTGCAACTGCTTTTGCTGTAGGTAACTGGTCAGGTGATGATTGGCAGGGTCTCGCTGATGACGATGCTGATAACAAGATCACCTATGATGAGAAATGGGCTGCCAGCTCTTGTATTCTTACTACCAAGACTGCTGAAAATCCCTTGGATTTCATGTTCCAGCCCGGTGGTTATGACGGAGAGCTCAACATTGCATGGGTAGTGATTAGCAAGGGTCATTGTGAGCCTGAGTCAACTCCTCTTATGCCGATTTCTCTTGACAATGCTAATGACGTGGATGAAGTCAACTTCTCTACTCTTGGTTCTTATGATTTTGACGGTGCAAGCGCAGAACTCGTTAATGGTGTTCTTGTAGCTACCGGTGATGACGTTTTCAACGTTATGGAAGGTCTCAAACTCGAGCCGGAATTAGACTATGGCATTATTGCAAAAGTTAAAGCTTCTGCCGATGTTGAGGTAGGTGTTTCTCTTGGCGACTGGGGTGCTATGGTTGATGGTTCATTCCTTGGTTATGATGTTTGGAATGAGGTTGTAATCAGACTTGGCAATGCTCCTGTTGATGATGAAACCGGTTTAATTCCTGAGAACTGCTTTGTAATGTTCAGCCCTGAGGATGATTTCGATGGCACTATCGAGGTTGAATGGGTGAAGCTGGTTTACTTCGTAGAGCCCGAACCCGAACCGGACCCTGTATATGAGTATGTATGGAAAACTGTAATCGATAACCTTACCGGTGACAACGGCGAATCTAATCACGTTTGGAGTCGTACAGGCGAAGTTGGTGCTTGGACCGACGATATAGCTCCTGTTTGTGATAATCCTGACGGTGCAGGCAAAGTATTCTATGCTGATGTTCCCGCACACCCGCTCGTAGCTGAAGGCGAGGAAGATCCTATCCCTGATCACCATGTTCAGTTCTTCGTACAGTATCCTGATGATATGTTCAAGGTAGGTGATATTATGAAGGTAAGCTTCGACTACTATTCTACAGTAGAACGTCGTGTTGATACCCAGTCTCACTTCACACCCGGTGACTATATCCTCTGGCACTTTATCGGTACATTTACTGCTAAGCCCGAATGGCAGACTTTTGAAGCTGAGGTTAAAATCGACGA
Source organism: uncultured Porphyromonadaceae bacterium (assembly GCA_947174225.1). Lineage (GTDB taxonomy): Bacteria > Bacteroidota > Bacteroidia > Bacteroidales > Muribaculaceae > Lepagella. The sequence goes on from CAMWIF010000036.1 coordinate 10,025, forward strand.
AGAGATGGTTGGTAGCCATGACGCACAGGGTTGTATCGCATTCAACCTTTGCACTAAGGAAGACAATGAGGGTAAGCCCGAGAGCATCTTCTACATGACTAACATCACAATCGAAAGAGGTGAGTTGGTAGAGGTAGAAGGTCCTGTAACTCCTGATTTGGAATGGCAGTCTATCATTACTAACGGTAATGCAAACGACGGTACAAGCGCTAACATCCTCGCACGTGTTGACGGCAACGATGGTGAAGCAGCTGTTGTTGATAATCCTGACGGTTCAGGTAAGGTATTTGAGGCTCCTATCGTAGCTAAGACTGAAGGTATCGACGATTGGACTTCTCAGATGTTCATTGAGTTCAATCAGGCTCTCGAAGAGGGTACTAAGATCAAGGTAAGCTTCGACTACTACAGCTCTAACGATCGTACCGTTCAGACTCAGGCTCACGGTACACCCGGCAACTACCATTATTGGGATATGCTTGGCAACCTTGAAGCTAAGCCCGAATGGCAGTCAATTGAGAAAGAGGTAACAATCAGTGCTGATCAGGCTGGTGCAGACGGTTGCAAGGCTATCGCATTCAACCTCTCTACTTCTGAGGAGGCCGGTACATTCTACATCAACAACGTTGTAGTTGAGGCTCTTCTCGAAGCCGGCACAACCGCTGTTGAGGAAATCGAAGTTGCTCCTGTTGCTCCTGGTGTTGAAAGCAGCCGCATCGTGGTTTACAACCTCCTCGGTGTAAAGGTTCTTGACACTGACGACGCTTCTCAGCTCAATACTCTCAAGAAGGGTATCTACATCGTAAACGGCAAGAAAGTTGCTCTCTAATCAGAACACAGCTTTTAATCACTTTTTGATCAAAAGATAGCTTTTAATCAGAGTCAGTTCTCTGATCAGGAAATAGCTATCAAAGAGTAAATACTTCAAGAATCATACTGATTCTAACCATCCAAAAGGGAGGAGCCAATCCGGCTCCTCCCTTTTAAATTATGTGTGAAATTTTGTGGGAATCTCGTGATTTTTAGTTACATTTGCAATTGAAACCAAAAGCGACGTTAGGACTATGGCAAAGACAATCAAATATCCGGTAGGTATCCAGACTTTCTCAGAAATAATCACTGAGAACTATCTTTATGTCGATAAAACTGCGCTGATTTATGAGCTGGTAAAGGATAGGAAATACGTTTTCCTGAGCCGTCCGCGTCGTTTCGGCAAGAGCCTGCTGATGTCCACTTTGGAGGCTTACTTCAAGGGAAAGCGTGAGCTTTTCAAAGGTCTTGCCATATCCGAACTGGAAAGCGCCTGGGAGACCTATCCCGTGTTCCGTTTTGACCTGAGCGGAGAGAACTACAATCACCCTGACCGTGTTCGGATAAGACTGAACCGCTGCCTCAAGAACATCGAGCAGGATTATTCCCTGTGCTCTACCGGAGAGAGCATAGCCGACAGATTTATGGAATTGATAAGGGAGGCATACAGGCGTTACAACAAAAGGGTTGTGATCCTGATAGACGAGTATGACAAGCCGATGCTTGATTGTCTGCACGATGACGAGCTG
>CAMWIF010000037.1 GCA_947174225.1 uncultured Porphyromonadaceae bacterium
TCTATACACCATGAGACAATTCCTAATCGTCATACTGGTGCTGGTTGCCCTCTTTGGTAAGAGTAGCATCTCCACAGCACAGGTGACTTCTCAGAATACGGTATCATCTTCCTGGCATACGGGGTGGCTCTTCACAGCCCCGGAGGCGGTGGCTTCCGATTATACATCTTTTTGCCAAGACCACGACGGATTCCTTTGGGTCGGCACCGACCGGGGACTTCTGCGCTTCGAAGGCAACAGCTACGACACTTACTCCTCCAATCCGTCGGTAGAAGGGTCAATAAGCGATAACCGTGTCCTCGATTTGCTTTGCGATTCAAAGGGGCGTGTCTGGATTGCCACTGCCAATGGTCTTAATCTCTACGATGCCGTCACCGATACCTTCAAGGTGATAGAGCTTCCCTCGCTCAATTTCTACGGATATGTCATCTCTCTTGATGAAATGTCAGACGGCACGGTGATATTCATTGTCTCCGGCATCGGACTATACATTATCAGTGAAGAGTCAGGGTCGCCGGTTGCCGTGCGTTATCTCCCCAATATGCAGGAGGAGAAGAATTTCAACACAGTGCTTTGTGCAAAAGACGGAAGAGTATATACCGGCACACGTTATGGCGACATATGTGTGATAGAACCTAACGGCAGAGCACATCTGTTGAAAGTGACCGACAATTATATCACCGATCTGACTCTTGCTCCTAATGGATATATACTTGTGGCTGATGTCAACGGTATTTTCCGTGTTAATGTAAAAGGGGATAATTCAGTTACACCGCTTACGTCTGTCAGACCGATACATATCTCCCGCCTCTCTACTGAACGGGACAATGTGGTGTATGTGGGGACGCACGGAGAGGGCTTGTGGCGTGTGACTACCGACTCCAATATGGTTGAGCCTCTTTCTGATCTATATTCCCCTTTCTTGTCGCTCACGAAGGCTAACATTGGAGCTGGCTACTGCTCTCCGGATGGCAACATATGGCTGGGATGCAATTATTATGGCCTTGTGATGATTCCTGCCCGACCGTTACCTTTCACTTATCGTAAACTCACGGATATTTTCCCCGATTTTGCGGGTGGAATAAATGCCGTTGCCACTTGGAAAGACAATGTGTTTGTGGGTCTCGACAAGGAACGTATTGCCATGTTGTCACCCGACGGACGCTTGCTGAGGACAATAATGCTCCCCGGCTCCGGGTCGCTTAATTCATTGACAGTTTCGGGCGACAAGCTGATAATCGGTATGGCTAATGACGGACTATATGAAGTGTCGCTTCCTGACGGTAATCTGAAACGTCTGCTCAATATAAACGCTACCTTCCCCAATATATATGTCGCTCCCGGACTTGGCGACGAGCTGTTCGTGGCAGTACACGGTGTTGGGGTGATGCGCTTTAATCAGAAGACCGGCGAACAAAGCTACCTTCCCATAGATGGCGACGGCAACAGGCTTACCAATTCTTACGTGGCAAGCGTCTGCCGCACGTCTGATGATAAGATATGGATGGGACTATTTGGCGGTCTTGCTTGTTTCGACCTTAAGGGGGACTCCCTTGTGGCAATCGACCAGACACCGTTTCTTTCGGGAGCTTGTTATGCCGTGGCAGAGACAGAGGGAGGAAATATGGCTGTGGGCACGAGCCATGGGCTTTTTATGCTTGATTCCGACAAGAAGGTAAGCAGGGAATACACTACTGCCGACGGATTGGTCTCCAATGATATACGTGATATGGCTGTCGATCGTGACGGTAATCTATGGATAGCTACGCTGCATGGCTTGTCATATCTGAATCCTACCGATAGCACGGTTGTCTCTTTCCATGGCGGTTATGGCTTAGTGGAGAATGCTTTCGGCCATATAAGCGCCATCGACAATGGCAAAGGCGTCTATATGGGAAGTAATTTGGGCGTCACCTATTTCTCTCCGCAAGCAGTGTTGGCTCCCGGTTTCGGTGGTGATATAAGGATTTCCGGTATATATCTGAATGGACGTCGGCTTTCACCTTCACAGATACTCAGCGATCGCCATCTTGTAGACGGAGATCCGTTACGTCCTAAAGCCCTCTATCTTCCTTATAAGTCGAATGCACTCACACTCCGGCTTACGACTATGGATTTCCGCGACGGCTCCAATGTCGGTTATCGCTGGCAGCTTAAAGGTTATAGCGACGATTGGAATTTCACGGCTCCTGGTGATGCGCTTATTTATCTTCCGCATCTTGACCCGGGTAAATATACCCTTACCATACAAGCGCTTGAGAACGGTCTGGTATCTGAACCCCTTGTGGTGGAGATACATATATCCTCACCCTGGTATCTATCTTGGTGGGCTAAAACGCTTTATTGGCTTGTCCTGCTGTTCGTGGTGCTCCTGTTGTATCAGGTCATGAAGAAAAAGCGTCAGTCGCAGGAGGATTCCGACCGTATAAAATTCTTTATGGACATCTCTCACGACATACGCTCACCGATTACGCTTATTATGAGTCCACTCGAATCGCTGATGAAAGAGCCTTTCAACAATGATGTGAAGATGAAGCTGAAGACTATGCACCGAAATTCACAGCGTATCCTCAGTCTTGTCAATCAGCTTCTTGAAATCAGGAAATTGGAGAAGGGAAAGATGCAGTTGGTTTGTCGTCTCACTGATATGAATGCTTTTGTTAGCGAATTGGTGGATATGTTTAAGCCTCAGGCGGAGGAGAAAGGTCTTACATTAAGCTTCGAGGCTGCCGAGGAATTGCCCTCGATATGGGTAGACCGTTCAAATTTCGACAAGATTCTTGTGAATCTCATTTCCAACGCAATCAAATACACTCCCGAGGGTGGCTCCATAGTCGTGAAGAACACTTTAGGCGATAATCCCGAAATCGGAGAGGTGGTGGAAGTTAGCGTCATAGACAGTGGTATCGGTCTTGATTCCAAGACCGAGCAGCGTCTTTTTGAACGTTTCTATCAGGGGCGTGACGATGCCGGCTCTACCAAAAACGGTTTCGGCATAGGCCTTGACCTTTGCCGACGCTTAGTGGAGTTCCATCACGGAAAAATTTCCGGACGTAACCGCACCGACGGCATAAAAGGTAGTGTATTCTCAGTGTCGCTTCCCGTTGACCCGGAGGCATATTCACCCGATGAGCGGATGGAATCGGTTGCCGGTGAAGCGCAGGGCATGAGAGACGTGATATTGCCCACTACCGTACCCGGTGCCGAGACTCCTGTTCGTCAGCCGAAATCCAACGGTCAAAAGACAATTTTGGTGGTTGACGATGACACGGAGCTTCGGGAATACATATCCGGGCATTTCCGCAGGCATTTCAAGGTGAAAAGTGCGTCTGACGGCGGTGAGGCTTTGCGTATGATAGCTGAGAATGCCCCGGATTTGATTATCAGCGATGTCATGATGCCCGGTGTTGACGGTCTTACCCTGCTTCATAGACTGAAGAAAAATGCCGACACTCATCATATTCCCGTTGTGCTGCTGAGTTCGAAACAGGACATCACTGACCGTATGGCAGGATGGGATCGTGGTGCCGACGGCTATTTGGGTAAACCTTTCCATATCGAGGAGCTTGAGGCGTTGGTAGATAACCTTATAGATAACCGCCTGCGTATGAAGGGTAAGTTCTCAGGCACACAAGACACCGAAGGAAAGATTTCCGCTCCTGAGATGAAGGGCAACGATGAGGCTCTTCTTGAGCGTGTGCTGAAGATTATCGACCAGAATATAGAGGATCCCAAGCTCAATGTGGAGAAGTTGGCTTCCGATGTTGGTCTGAGTCGCGCCCATCTCCATCGTAAGATGAAGGATATGGTGGGAATGACCCCAAGTGATTTTGTGCGCACAATCCGAATTCGCCGGGCGTGTGAGCTTCTCCGTAAGGGCGATGTGGCGGTGACACAGGTTGCTTATAAGGTAGGCTTTACTTCCCAGCCTCATTTCTCTACCATCTTCAAGAGTTTCACCGGATTTACGCCGTCGGAATATCGCGACGGGTATGAGTCCGGACAACTTCCCGACACTGCTGAGCCGCGTGATCCTACTATAAAATAACTCATTGCATATGAATCTAAAAATTATGTCTTTGTCTGCGCTCCTGCTCTCCGGCGGTTTTATGGGGATAAGGGGTGAGGTGACACTCCCTTCGGTGATTTCCGACGGTGTGGTATTCCAGCGCGGTTTGCCCCTCAAAGTATGGGGAAAGGGTCTTCCCGGTGAGACGGTGGATGTCTCTCTCAACAAAAAGAAAGCCGCTACGACAGTGGCAGCTGACAGCACTTGGAGCTTGACACTCCCTGCTATGAAAGCAGGTGGACCGTATGTGCTGACGGTAAATGATAAGAACGTCAACGATGTATTGATAGGTGATCTGTATCTTTGCTCCGGACAGAGCAATATGGAGCTTCCTGTAAGTCGTGTACGCGATTTCTTCAGTGAGGAGGCAGACACCTATAACAATCCTATGATTAGGGAATTTAAGACCCCGAAAGAGTATGCTTTTCATGGCGGGCGTGACGATGTGTCGAAAGCGGAGTGGAAACAGGCAGTTCCCGGCACCAACGACCGTTTCGGTGCGCTTGTCTGGTTTATGGCGCGTGATCTTTATGAGAAAAACGGTCATGTGCCCGTAGGAGTTATAAATTCAAGTTGGGGCGGTTCACGAATTGAGGCGTGGATAAGTGAAGATGCTGTAAAGGATTATCCTGTGAGGGAGGGAAGACTCCGGATAGCGGAGGATGATTGGTATCGTAACGGTCTCGAAGCTGCGGAGCGACGTGCGCAGCAGCTTTGGTATGATGTCACAAGCAAGAATGACCCCGGAAATAAGGGTGAGAAGTGGAATAGCCTTACTCTCGACGACTCTTCATGGACCGTTACCCCTTTGCTCGGAAAAGAGTGGGGTAGTAGTAATGGCAAGCCTGTCAACGGCTCACACTGGCTGCGCCGGCATGTCAACATCGGTGCCGACAAGGCGGGGCAAGAGGCGGAACTGCGTCTTGGCTGTATTGTTGATGCCGATTCCGTGTGGGTAAATGGCAAGTTTGTGGGCTTCACTGCCTATCAGTATCCTCCACGTATATATAAGGTGCCGGAAGGAGTGCTACGTGAAGGTGACAATGTGGTGACGGTAAGGGTAGTCAGCAATGGGGGAGTGCCTCACTTTGTGGAGGAGAAGCCCCATAAGTTCATATTTACTGATGGTGAGGAGATAAGCCTTGAAGGGGATTGGCTGTACCGTACAGGCACTCCTATGCCTCCTACACCCGGAGTGACCGATTTCTTCCAGACTCCGACCGTGCTCTACAATGGTCTTATCGCCCCGATGCTCAATTTCCCCTTCCGTGGTGTGGTATGGTATCAGGGTGAGTCGGATGTCGATATACGCAACGAATACACCGCTCTGATGAAATCGCTTATGAACGATTGGCGTGACAAGTTTGATGATGAGCAGTTGCCTTTCTTCATAGTAGAGCTTGCCGATTTCCTTCATCCTTCCGACACATACGGACGCAAATCATGGCAGGAGATGCGCGAGGCGCAGCGTAAGGCAGCCGATGAGACGCCTGAAGCATGGTGGATTCTTAACGGAGATGTGGGTGAATGGAACGATATTCACCCTCGCGACAAGAAGACCCCCGGCACTCGCGTAGCTGCTAAAATCCTTGAAAATCCTCACAAATAATATGGTAAAATGTGGGAATGATACAATGGGACATTAGAATGTTACGATTCTGTATCTTAACCTCACATGTAGAAATGTCGCTGCAACTTCCTTTAACGTCCCCCTTGAAGATTATTTGTAATTTTGCATCAGAGAAATTCAGACGGGTAAGTCCCTTCCGAAGATTCTTCTAATACATAATATTTTGAAGTCCCATAAAAATATAGTATAGGTTAGTTAGAATAATAGAACAGGTTAAAATTCAATTAAAGCCCCGGTTGTCACAACCGGATTATTAACCTCAAAATCTGATCAAATGCATATCTCAAGGAAATTAAAGATTGTTTCAGGAACGGCGATATTGCTCGCTACAATCCCCTTCTCTCCGCTTCATGCAGGGGAGAAGGGGTTTTTTCATAACCCCGTGATTTGGGCAGATGTGCCTGACCCCGATGTGATCCGTGTAGGCGATGATTTCTACATGGTGAGCACTACGATGCACCTGATGCCGGGTTGCCCCGTGATGCACTCACGCGACCTCGTGAATTGGGAAACCATTGGATATGTGTTCGACAAGCTCACTGATCTTCCCCGATATGATTTGGAGGGCGGAACGGTATACGGCAAGGGACAATGGGCTACCTCCATACGCTATCACGACGGACGCTTCTACGTGCTTTTCTCACCCAACGACCAGCCTTACCGCTCTTATATATATACTGCCACTGATCCTGCCGGACCGTGGGAACTTGTGACGCGCACCGATCATTTCCACGATGCCTCGCTCCTAATCGACGATGATGACCATGTGTATGTCTTCTACAACGGCGGCGAAATACGCCTCAGAGAATTGAATCCCGATTTTAGCGGTGTTAAGGAGGGTGGCATTGACCAAGTGGTGATTTTCCCTGACGCTGCGGAGACCGGTCTCCACGAGGGTAGCCGTGTGGTGAAATACAACGGTAAATACTATGCCTTTGTTATCTCATGGCCTGCCGGGAAACCCCGTCGCCAGCTATGCTATGTGGCTGACAACGTTACCGGACCGTATGAAAAGCATGTAGTGCTCGAATCGCAGTTCGGCGGCTTTCCCTATGTGGGTCAGGGTTGTCTTGTAGATGATACAGAGGGTAATTTCTGGGGTATGATATTCCAGGATCGTGGAGGTGTGGGACGTGTGCTCACCCTTAATCCCTGTCATTGGGAAGGCGATGTGCCGATGTTGGGCGATGCCGATGGTAAAGTGCCCGCAAAGGTTGAAAAGACTATTGTGCCTAATCCTAATGCCTGTGTCAACAGCTCCGATGAGTTTTCCGACGGCAAGAAGTCGATACTCTGGCAATGGAATCATAATCCGGTAGACGATGCCTGGTCGCTAACTGAACGCGACGGCTATCTTCGTCTACACACCACCAAGCCGGTCACTAATCTTTATGAGGCACGCAACACCATCAGCCAGCGTATGACAGGTCCGATGGAGAGGGGAGCGGTAAAGCTTGAGACCTCAGGAATGAAGTCGGGCGACCGTGCCGGATTCGCAGCTTTCAACGGCGACAGCGGACTGCTTACCGTGGAGCAGAATGGTGATGGAAAGTATATAGTATGTGGCAGTTCATCGATGGTCATGGGTGAGGGTCACACCGTTGCCAAGACCATAGATGAGGAGTGGGAGAGAATACCCTTCGACGGCGATTCCGTATGGTTTGCCATCGACACCGATTTCAATCCCGGTCAAGATATGGCAACTTTCAGCTATAGCCTTGACGGCAACGAATGGCATAAGATAGGGAAACCTTTCAAGATGGTGTTTGATTACCGCCGCTTCTTTATGGGCACCCGCTATGCCATATTTAACTATGCCACTGACCAACCCGGTGGCTACGTGGATATCGACTGGTTCCGTCTCTCTACCCCGGAGTCTTCTCTCTGATAACAGACTTACAATACAAAATTTGCAATCTTTGACACACCTCTTTTCTCGGAAAGGGGTGTGTCAATTTTCACCTCGCTTTACCGTTTGAGATTTGAAGTGATGCCTTGTAGATTTGTGAGCTAAGAAATAAGCCTATGGTATGCAATGATTTATGAAAAATGTATCAGCTTGATGTTACGAATGCGAATGTCTTTGCGACACTCTTTTTGAGTATTATTACAAATAGAAATGTATAAAAGATTCAATTAGTTGCCTCTTGCTTTGCAAAGGTATAATTTTGCATTGTGAAAATTATGAACAATAACAAATAAAAACTTCACCAGACACATGAAACATCTAACCCTGACAGCTATGACGGCTCTTCTGCTTCCCTTGTCGATCCTGGGAGGCTGCAAGGCATCCTCGAAGGGTGTGGAGCCTCAGAGTTCGGTGGCGATTTTCGATTCGTTCCACTACACCGGTCAGGATGACTACTACAAAGCCAATCCTCTTCCGGGAGAAAGTTCCTTCTACAATCCGGTGCTCGCCGGCTGGTATTCCGACCCGTCGATCACTACCAACGGTAAGGGGGATTACTTCTTAGCTCTGTCGTCATTCACATTCTATCCGGGGGTTCCCTTGTTTCATAGCCGTGATCTCGTCAACTGGGAACAGGTGGGGCATATTCTTGACCGTCCTTCACAGCTTCGCAATATGGAGAAGCAGCATGTGAGCGGCGGCATTTTCGCGCCCGACATCGCCTACAATCCCGCCAACGAGACCTACTACATGATCACCACCAATGTGGGCGACGGCAACTTCTTCGTGAAGACCAAAGACCCCTACGGCGACTGGAGCGACCCGATTATGCTTCCCGAAGTGCAGGGTATCGATCCCGCTTTCTTCTTCGACAAGGATGGCAAGGGATATATCGTCAACAACGACGATGCTCCCGACTATAAGCCTGAGTATCCCGGACACCGCACCGTGCGCGTCGTTGAGTTCGACCCTGCCACCGACAAGTGTGTAGGCGAGCGCAAGATTGTAGTCAACAAAGGTTGCCGCCCGGAGGAGAAACCCATCTGGTGTGAGGGCCCTCATATTTATAATGTGGATGGCACCTACTACCTGATGACTGCCGAAGGGGGCACAAGCGATTGGCACAGCGAAGTGATTTATCGCGGTCCGACACCTTTCGGTCCCTATACTCCCTATTCAGGTAATCCTATCCTCACTCAGCGCACCCTCGATCCGAGCCGTGAGAATCCTGTGACCTGCGCCGGCCACGCCGACCTTGTTCAGACTCCCGAAGGCGATTGGTGGGGTGTGTTCTTGGCTTGCCGCCCTGTAGCGGGTAATAAGGAGAATCTCGGTCGCGAGACCTTCATGGTGCCCGTGAAATGGACCGACGACAAATGGCCCGTCTTCGTTGAGAACGGTGAGACTGTACCCTTGGTGGTTGACAAGCCCGGCGTGACAAGAAACGACAACCTGACATTCGGTAACTTCGAGCGCGACGATCAGTTTAATGATTCTACCCTCGACCAGGCTTGGCTTACTCTCCGCGGTCCTGCCACCGACTATTATTCTCTTACCGACAATCCCGGACATCTCACTATCAAGTGTGCCGATGTGAAGTCTACCTCGAAGCAGCCGCTCCCCTATGTGTGTCGCCGTCTGCATCACCACAACTTCACTGCCGACACTCATATGACCTTCCTTCCTGAGAATGACAGCCAGCTTGCCGGTATGCTCCTTCTGAAAGATGAGACCCACCAATACCTCCTTGCCCGCACCAAGAACGGCGATGTGCATAAGCTCGAGGTGCGTAAGATTGCCGAAGACGGCAGTCATACCATCGCGGAGGTGCCTGTGGAAGCTGATCTCTCGGCGGTGGACTTCAGAATCTCGGGTAACGGTCTGAAATATGGTTTCCATTATTCTACCGACGGTGGAAAGAACTGGCAGAGCCTTGCCGAGGGCGTTGACGCCGGATTCACCTCCACAGCCGAAGCCGGTGGCTTCACGGGTACGATGGTGGGACTATATGCCTCCAATGCCGAGACAATCGACTAAGAGATTTATAATTTCCATTATACTTTAATATTTAATAGCGATGAAAAATGTAAAGAAGACTTTTCATTACATTGCGTTGCTGATGACAATGCTCGTGACGGGAGCGTTCTCCGCCCGGGCTGATTTAGTCAAAGGTAACGTTACCGATCAGACGGGTGAACCCCTGATCGGCGTGACAGTAATGGTTGTCGGAGTCCCCGGTGGTACCGCCACTGACCTCGACGGCAATTACAAGATCGAGGTGACTAATCCTAAGAAAGCGGAGCTGCGTTTCACCTATGTCGGTATGGAGCCGGTGATAGAGAAAGTGAGCGGGCGCAGCGTCATTAACGTCGTGATGAAAGACAGCGGCGAATCCCTCGATGAGCTTGTGGTCGTAGGTTACGGCCAGCAGAAGAAAGCATCAGTCGTAGGTGCTATCGCCCAGACTTCAGGTGCTACACTTGCTAAGACCGGTGGTGTGTCCAGCCTTGGTGCAGCTCTTACCGGTAACCTCCCCGGTGTGACCACAATGGCATCAACCGGTATGCCGGGTGCCGAAGACCCACAGATCGTTATCCGTGGTCAGACATCTTGGAACGGTTCTGATCCTCTCGTCCTCGTTGACGGTATCGAACGTCCTATGAGCACTGTCGATATTAACTCTGTAGAAACAGTGTCAGTACTGAAGGACGCATCCGCAACCGCCGTGTATGGTGTGAAGGGTGCGAATGGTGTAATCCTCATCACCACCAAGCGTGGTCAGGAGGGTAGAGCACAGATCGGCGTTTCTCTCAACGCAGTTGCCAAGGTGGTTTCTCACCTCCCCGGCACCGAGGGTTCTCCCGAAGCTCTTTATATGAGAAACCGCATCATTGAGCGTGAGCTTGGTCTCCAGCCTGCATCTTGGGTTGATATGACTCCGATGGACATCATCGACAAGTATGCTCACCCCGCCAATCTTGAGGAATATGAGCGTTATCCCAACGTAAACTGGGAGAAGGAGCTTTTCAAGAGCCACGCTATGGCTTACAACCCCAACATCAACGTGCGTGGTGGTACAAAGTTCGTTAAATACTATGCTGCTATCGACTTCCTGCATGAGGGCGACCTCTATAAGGAGTATGACGTGAAGCGCGGCTACAACGGTGGTTTCGGCTACAACCGTGTCAACATCCGTTCTAACCTCGACTTCACCCTCACCCCGACCACTCAGTTCAAGGTTAACCTCTCCGGTTCACACGGTGAGAAGAAATCTCCCTGGGGCGCAGGTGACAATGACTGGGGCACAACTCAGCTCTGGCAGGCTGCCTACAGCGCACCTTCCGATGCTTTCCGTCCTCAGTATTCCGACGGTACTTGGGGTTACTATCCTGCCAACACTCAGGGCGCACCTAACTCAATGCAGGGCGTTGCTACCGGCGGTGTAGGTTACACAACCACTACCCGTATCAATACAGACTTCACCCTCGACCAGGATTTGAAGTTCATCACTCCGGGTCTCCGCATCAGCGGTACAATCTCTTGGGATAACAATATGCAGGAGATCAACCGTGGTATCTGTGAGAACTGGTATTCTCCCCAGTACAAATGGATCGACCCTGACACCGGTGAGGTAGTATGGGACAAGAAGACTCAGCCTAACGGTCTTGACTTCAATGAGGACCTCAAGTGGAGCACCCGCACAGGTGAAATCAACAACTGGGCTACCAACCGCTTCCTTTTCTATCAGGCACAGCTCTTCTACGGCCGCCAGTTCGGTCAGCACGACGTGACCGCTATGGGCGTATTCAACCGCAATGAGGTAACTTATGGTTCTGAGTTCACCCGCTACCGTGAGGACTGGGCATTCCGTGCCACTTATAACTTCGCTGAGAAATACTTCTTCGAGTTTAACGGCGCATACAACGGTTCTGAGAAATTCGGCCGTGACTATCGTTTCGACTTCTTCCCCTC